>JAEMRG010000175.1:1894-4619 GCA_016463455.1 Rhodoferax sp. | reverse complement strand
TGCGCGGCAGCCCCTGTATTTACCAAGGCGACGAGCTGGGCCTCACGGAGGCGGACATCCCGTTCGAGCAATTGCAAGACCCCTATGGCAAAGCCATGTGGCCCGAGTTCAAGGGCCGTGACGGCTGCCGCACCCCCATGCCCTGGGAAGCGCAGCAGGTGCAGGGTGGCTTCAGCAGCCACGAGCCCTGGCTGCCGCTGCCGCCAGAGCACCTCGCGCTGGCGGTCGACGCGCAGCGCGGCGATCCGCACAGCTTGCTCAATTTCTATACCGGCCTGATCCACTGGCGTGCGCAGCATCCAGTGCTGGTGCATGGCGATATGCGGCTGCTCCCCCTGCACCCGCAGGTGCTGGCCTTCGAGCGCAGCCAGGCGGGGCAGTGCGTGCTGTGTGTCTTCAATTTCAGCGACGCGCCGGTGGACTGGCCGCTGCCCCCTGAGCACTATGGCACGCAGGCGCTGCCGGGCAGCGGCGTGGAAGGGGCTTTGCTGATTGAAGGCTATGTGGCGCTGCAACCCTGGGGCGCTTACTTCGGTCTTGCGCGCTGATCCCCCCATACTATGCTCACAGACCACGATGTATCCGCCCTGATGGCAGCCCGGCACGCCGACCCGTTTGGCGCCCTGGGTATGCGCCTGCAGGCCGGGCGTTTGTGGGTCAGCGCCATGCTGCCCCATGCCCGCGCGGTTGATGTGGTGGAGCGCAACACACAGCGCTTGGCGGGTAGCCTGCAGCGGCTGGGTAGCAGCGATGTGTTCAGCAGTGCACTGACGGCCCGCAGCGTGCCCTTTGACTACCAGTTACGGGTGCACTGGCAGCCAGGGGCAGGCAACACCGCCGACACCACGCTGCTGGACGACCCCTACGCTTTCCCTAAGATCCTTTCCGATGCGGACATTTGGCTGCTCGCCGAAGGCTCGCACCAGCGGCCTTACGAATGCCTGGGCGCGCACCCTGAAATGCGCGCCGACGTGCCGGGCACGCGCTTTGCGGTCTGGGCGCCCAATGCCAAGCGGGTGTCGGTGGTCGGCAGTTTCAACCAGTGGGACGGGCGCCGTCACCCCATGCGTTTGCGCCACGGCTGCGGGGTGTGGGAAATCTTTCTGCCCCAGGTGATGCGCGGTGATATTTACCAGTTTGAAATTCTGGGCGCCCATGATCTGGTCACCCTCAAAGCGGACCCCTATGCCTTTCAAACCCAATTGCGGCCGGCCACGGCCAGCGTGGTGTGCGGGCTCCCACCCCGGCGCGCGATGCAGGCGTCGCGTGCCGCAGCCAACGCGCTGAACGCGCCCTTGTCAATGTATGAAGTGCACCTGGGTTCCTGGCGCAAAGCGGACGGCTGGCGCTGGTTGAACTACCGCGAACTGGCCGACACGCTGGTACCTTATGCCAGCGACCTGGGCTTTACGCATCTGGAGTTGATGCCGGTCAGTGAGCATCCCCTGGACGCGTCCTGGGGTTACCAGCCGCTGGGCATGTTCTCACCCACGGCGCGCTTTGGCAGTCCGGAGGATTTTCAGTACTTTGTCGACACAGCCCATGACGCCGGATTGGGCGTTATTTTGGATTGGGTGCCCGCGCACTTCCCCAGCGACGCGCACGGCTTGGCGACTTTTGACGGCACGCATCTCTACGAATACGCCGACCCCAAGGAAGGTTTTCACCAGGACTGGAATACGCTGATCTACAACTTCGGCCGCACCGAAGTGCGTAACTTTTTGATCGGCAACGCCTTGTACTGGCTGGAGCGCTTTGGCATTGACGGCCTGCGTGTTGATGCCGTGGCGTCTATGCTGTACCGCGATTACAGCCGGGCGCCCGGCCAGTGGATACCCAACGCCCATGGCGGGCGCGAAAACCTGGAGGCCATGGATTTCCTGCGCCGCCTCAACCACCAAGTCGGTGTAGAGCGGCCAGGTACGCTGATGATTGCCGAGGAGTCCACGGCCTTCCCGGGCGTGAGCCGCCCGCCAGCGCCCGACCTTGCCAGCGGTGGCCTGGGCTTTCACTTTAAGTGGAATATGGGCTGGATGCACGATGCGCTGGACTACCTGCAGCTCGACCCCCTCTACCGTCGCCACCACCAGAATTTACTGACTTTTGGGCTGATGTACGCGTTTAGCGAAAACTTTGTCCTCCCGCTCTCGCACGACGAAGTGGTGCACGGCAAGCGTTCGCTGCTGGGCAAGATGGCGGGCGACCCATGGCAACAATTAGCCAATTTGCGCGCGCTATACGGCCTGATGTGGGCCTACCCGGGTAAAAAACTGCTGTTCATGGGGGGGGAGTTCGCCCAGCCCACTGAATGGGCCGATGGCGAAAGCCTGCCCTGGCATGTGCAGGACCAGCCCGGCCACGCCGGTGTGCAGCGCCTGGTGCGTGATCTCAACCGCGCCTACCGCGACTTGCCCGCCCTGCACGAGCAGGATGTAGATGCCGGGGGGTTCAGCTGGATCGCGCACGAAGACCATGCCCAATCGGTATTAGCCTTTACCCGATGGTCGCGCAGCGGCCAGTGCGCGGTGGTGGTCTGCAATTTCACGCCTTTGCCGCGTGCCGCCTACCGGCTAGGTGTGCCGCAGGGTGGCGCGTGGCGTGAAGTGGTCAACACCGATGCGACCATTTACGGCGGCAGCGGTATCGGCTGCGGCAGCCTGTATGCGGATACACAGTGGGCGCACGGGCACGAACAATCGCTGGTTCTGCAGCTGCCACCGCTGTC
>JAEMRG010000175.1:0-1794 GCA_016463455.1 Rhodoferax sp. | reverse complement strand
CACAGTGGGCGCACGGGCACGAACAATCGCTGGTTCTGCAGCTGCCACCGCTGTCTTGTCTGGTGCTGGAACCCGCGTGAGGCAGGGGTGAAGGGCGCCACCTTGCAGCACCTGTATGGGGCACCACTACTAGGCGCAACCGTGGTAAGCGGCGGCGTCCAATTCGCCTTGGCGTCACCCCATGCGCAAGCAGTGGAGTTGTGCCTGTTTGACGCCACCGGTCAAACCGAAACGCAGCGCCTGCCTATGCCTGCGGCGGTGGACGGTGTCTGGCAAGCCCTGCTCCCCGGCGCATCAGCCGGGCTGGTCTACGGCTGGCGCGTGCACGGCCCCTGGGATCCGGCGCAGGGCCAGCGTTTCAATCCTCACAAGCTATTGCTGGACCCCAGCGCATCGTCGGTTCTGGGTGAGTACGAGGGGCAGGACATCCACCTGGGCCACCGCGCGGACGCCCCCTGGGAGCAGGACACGCGCGACAACGCGCAGCAGGCCATGAAAGCCATTGTGGCGGAACCCTTCGAACCCGCAGCGCGGGGCCCGGTGCTTGACCCGGCGCAACGCCTGATTTGCGAATTACACGTTAAAGGCTTTAGCGCATTGCACCCCGACATTCCCCCTGAACTGCGCGGCACCTATGCCGGTCTGGCCCACCCGGTGGCGATTGCGCATCTAAAAAGAATGGGGGTGACCACCGTCAGCCTGATGCCCCTGGCGAGCTGCGCCGATGAGCTGCGCTTACTGAAGCTGCAGCTGCGCAATTACTGGGGCTACAACCCTGTTGCCTGGAGTGCACCGGCCGCGCGCTTCTGGAGTGGCCAGCCCGGCAGCAGCCCGCGCAGCGAGTTGCGCGCTATGGTCAGCGCTTTGCACGCGGCCGGGCTGGAGGTGCTGCTCGATGTGGTCTACAACCACAGCGCAGAGACCGACGAGCACGGCCCGACCCTGGGCTTGCGCGGCATCGACAACGCCACCTATTACCACCTGGACCCAGAGGATCCGGCGCGCTATCGCAACTGGACCGGCTGCGGCAACTGTATGCGGCTGGACCATCCGCTGGTCATCCGCATGGTGCTGCAAAGCCTGCGCAGCTGGGTGCTGGACTTTGGCATGGACGGCTTTCGCTTTGACCTAGCCCCGGCGCTGGGGCGCGGCCCGGCGGCGCAGGGCTATGCGTTTTCTGCCCATGCACCCCTGTTGCAGGCCCTGGCGGACGATCCGCTCCTGTCGACCTGCACGCTGGTTGCCGAACCCTGGGACATTGGCGAAGGCGGTTACCAGCTGGGGCAGTTTCCGGCGGCTTGGCTGGAGTGGAACGACCGTTTTCGCGACACCCAGCGTGGTTTCTGGTTGCACCGCCAAGTGGGCCTGGGCGAATGGGCCATGCGGCTGGCTGGCTCTAGCGACACTTTTGAAACCCGAACGCGGGCTGCCCACAGCAGCGTGAATTTTGTTGCAGCGCATGACGGTTTTACTTTGGCCGATCTGCTGCGCTATACCGACCGGCGCAACCAGGCCAATGGTGAGCACAACCGCGACGGGCATGGCCACAATCTGAGCATTAACTGCGGTGTCGAAGGCGATACCTCGGATCCGCACATCCGCGGGCAACGCAGGCAATGGCAGCGCGTGCTGCTGGCGATCACACTGCTTTCACTGGGCACACCGATGGTGCAGGCCGGCGACAGCATCGGCCACAGCCAGGGCGGCAATAACAACGCCTACTGCCAGGATAACGCCATCAGCTGGTTGGACTGGGAAGGTGCTGATGCGGGCTATGCCGACTTCATTGCTTCG
>JAEMRG010000174.1 GCA_016463455.1 Rhodoferax sp. | reverse complement strand
TACCGCAGGGCTACCCGGACTATGTGCTGCACACCATGGTGCGGGTGGTGCGCGGCGGCGAGGAAGTCAAGATTTCCAAACGCGCGGGCAGCTATGTCACATTGCGTGACCTGATTGAATGGACTAGTGCCGATGCGGTGCGCTTTTTCCTGCTCAGCCGCAAGCCCGACACCGAATACACCTTCGATGTGGACCTGGCGGTGGCCAAAAACAACGACAACCCGGTTTATTACGTGCAGTACGCGCATGCGCGCATTTGCTCGGTACTGGCGGCCTGGGGCGGCGACAGCGCACAGCTGACCAGCGCCGACCTGAGCCCACTGACCAGCCCGCAAGCCCAGGCGCTGATGCTGCTGCTAGCCAAATACCCCGATATGCTGAGCGCTGCCGCGCAAGACTTTGCACCGCATGATGTGACTTTTTACCTGCGCGAGTTGGCCGCTTGCTACCACAGCTACTACGATGCCGAGCGCATTTTGGTGGACGAGGAGCCGGTGCGCCTGGCGCGGCTGGCGCTGGTGGCCGCGACTGCGCAGGTATTGCACAATGGCCTGGCGGTGCTGGGGGTAAGCGCACCGCGCAAAATGTAGTTATTCAAGGTAGCAAGACATGCAAAGACAACGCGGCGGAACCTTTTTGGGTTTTGTATTGGGACTGGTGATCGGCCTGGGCATTGCCTTTGGCATAGCGCTTTATGTCACCAAAGTGCCCCTGCCATTTTTGAGCAAAGGCCAGACCCGCAGCGCCGACCAAAACGACGCTGAGGCCAAAAAAAACAAGGACTGGGACCCCAACGCCCTGATTACCGGTAAGCCAGCGCCCAAAGCCGCGGCCCCTGCAGAGGCCGCAAGCGGCGTCCTGCCGCCGCCACCCCCACCGGCTCCCGCCGCGCCGACCACCACCGCAACACCTACGCCGCCAGCGGCCGCAGCCGACCCCATCGGCGCCCTGGCCAACGCCAAAGCTGCGTCTGCGGCCATGCCAACGGGCCAAATTTTTTATTACGTGCAAGTAGGCGCTTTTCGATCGGCGGACGATGCACAAAGCCAGCGCGCCAAGCTTTCGCTGACGGGCGTAGAAGCGGCGGTCACGGAGCGGGAGCAAGGCGGGCGCCCGATTTACCGGGTGCGCGTGGGCCCATTTGAAAAGATCGAAGATGCCGAACGCAGCAAAGACAAATTAGACAAAACCGGCACCGACACGGTGCTAATCAAAGTGCAGCGCTAGTAAGGGCGCTGGCGCAATCATTATTTTTCGGAGTATTTATGACACCAACCCGACGTAATTTTGGACAACAAGCCATGGCGGGCTTGATCGCCTTGCAGGCACCGGCCATTGCCTTGGCCCAATTCAAAAAGCCGGTGGCCGGCACGGACTACCAGGTGCTCGATGCGCGCGCGCCGGTAGAGGCGCCACCCGGAAAAATCGAAGTGGTGGAGTTCTTTTGGTACAGCTGCACGCACTGCAATGCTTTTGAACCCATGCTGGCCGATTGGGTGAAAAAACTGCCCAAAGACGTCGCTTTCCGGCGTGCGCCGGTGGCTTTCAATGACAGCTTCGTACCGCAGCAAAAACTGTTTTACACCCTGGAGTCTTTGGGTCTGCTCGACAAGCTGCACGCCAAGGTGTTTGCTGCCATCCATGTGGAAAAGCTCAACCTGTCCAAGGCTGAGGCCATTGTCGAATGGGTGGGTAAAAACGGCGTTGATAAGGCCAAGTTTGTGAAAGAGTACAACTCCTTTGGCGTAGTCACCAAAGCGCAAAAAGGCTCACAACTGCAAAGCGCCTACAAGGTGGAAGGCGTGCCGGCCCTGGGTGTCGGCGGGCAGTTTTATACCGACGGCACCATGGCGCGCAGCATGGATCGGGCGCTGCTGGTGGTGGAATCGCTGGTGGATGATGTGCGCGGGCGGCGCACCTAAAAACCCTGCGCGGTGCAAAGCCGCAAAACTTCTTCACAACGAAGGCCAAAGACACTTGGGCTTTTAAAATGCGGTGGCTAGAATGCACGAATCATGCTTTCAGCAATTTTCGTGCCTTTATGAAACCCACCTTGATCCTTTGCGCATTGCTTGGCGCCGGGCTGCTGCCCAGCGCCTGGGCTGAAAAAGCCGACCGCAACAAGCCCATGAATATCGACGCTGACAGCATGCGCTACGAGGATGCGCAGCAACTCACCATATTTACGGGCAAAGTCGTGGCCACCAAAGGCACTATCGTGATCCGCGGTGCCAAAGTCGAAGTGCGTCAGGACCCCGAAGGAAACCAATTTGGCGTCGTCACCGGCACCCCTAAAGAGCGCGCATTTTTCCGGCAAAAGCGCGAGGGGCTTGACGAATTTATCGAGGGCGAAGCCGAAACCCTGATTTACAACGGCAAGGCCGATACGGTGCGCTTTGAAACCAATGCAGTCATGCGCCGCTTTCGGGGCAGCACCCTGGCCGATGAAGTGACGGGCGCCGTCATCAACTACGAAAACACCACCGAAAAATTCTCGGTCGATGGCACCGCAGCAGGTGCCGCACCGGGCCGCGTGCGCGCGGTGATCACGCCCAAGCCGGAAAACACCAACCCCGCCAAAACCCCATGAAATCCGATAGCGCTTCCGTGCTGAAAATGGGCGCCCAGGCGGAGGCGGTGCACAACACAGCCATCGGCGTGCTCGAAGCAGGCAACCTGCAAAAGTTCTACGGCGCGCGCAAAGTGGTGCAAGACGTGTCCATGTCGCTGCGTACCGGCGAGGTGGTGGGTTTATTGGGCCCCAATGGCGCAGGCAAGACCACTACTTTTTACATGATCGTCGGCCTGCTGCGCGCCAGCGCTGGCAGTATCACCATCGACGGCCAAGCGATAGAGCACATGCCGATTCACCGGCGCGCGCGTTTGGGACTGGGCTATTTGCCGCAAGAGCCCTCGATTTTCCGCAAGCTCAATGTGCAAGACAATGTGCGCGCAGTGCTGGAGTTGCAGCGCGACGCCAAGGGCAAAGCCTTCTCCAAGGCGGACATCGAATCGCGGGTCACGGCTTTGTTGCAGGATTTGCGGGTGGAACATCTGCGACTATCGCCTGCGCTCGCGCTCTCGGGTGGCGAACGCCGCCGCGTAGAAATCGCCCGGGCGCTGGCGACGCAGCCGCGCTTTATTCTGCTGGACGAGCCCTTTGCCGGTATTGACCCGATTGCGGTGATCGAGATTCAGCGCATCATCAATTTCCTCAAGAGCCGCAACATTGGCGTCTTGATCACCGACCACAATGTGCGCGAAACCCTGGGTATTTGCGACCACGCTTACATCATCAGCGAGGGCCGGGTACTTGCCCAAGGCCTGCCGTCCGAGATCGTCGAGAACGCCGATGTGCGGCGCGTCTATCTGGGCGAAAACTTCAGGATGTGAGGCCATGAAACAAGGCCTGTCGCTACGCGTCTCGCAGCATCTGGCGCTCACGCCCCAGTTGCAGCAGTCGATCCGCCTGCTGCAGCTCTCTACCCTGGAGCTATCGCAGGAAATCGAGCAAATGCTCGAAGCCAATCCTTTCCTGGAAATGGACCACGAAGCCGCGGAGCGCGAGCAGTTCGGTTTGGAACAAGTCGACAGCCTAGTCAGTCAGGGCGACCGACTCAGCGAAGCGCCCACGCCTACCGTCAGTGACTACAGCAGCACAGTCGCCAGCGACAGCACGCGCGACGAGGAAGCCACGCCACTGTCGGCCGAACCAGGCGGCGACGATGCCATCAGCTGGGAAGGCGATGGCACCACCGAAACCACCCCCGATGACGGCGAATGGGGAGGGGACGCCAAGGCCAAATCCAACAACCTGGGCGACGACGAAGACAAAGACGCCACCGAACTGGCGCGGGTGCAAGAGTCCTTGCAAGCGCATTTGCATCGCCAGGCGCTGCGTTTGCGATTAAGCGACAGCGACCAAGCAGCGCTGCGCTTTTTGATTGAATCGCTCAACGACGACGGCTATCTGGAAGACACTTTAGAAAGCCTGGCCCAGGGTCTGGCCGGTGATGACTATGAGCAAGTAGAAGACCTGGTGCACCACTTCACCGTGGCGCTTGGGCTCTTGCACAGCCTGGACCCGGTGGGTGTGGGCGCGCGTGACCTGGGCGAATGCCTGCGCTTGCAAATGGCCGCCCTGTTGGCCAACTGCCGCGCGGAGTTGGACGAGGACGACTACCCGGTGGACCCGGCCGATGACGACGACGAGACCGCTATCGTGCGCCACCGCGCCGAAGTGCTGGAAGTGGGCTTGCGTATTTGCCAGCAGCCCTTGGATTTGCTGGCGCGGCGCGATATCAAGCGCCTGGTGCAACTCAGCGTGGGCAGCGACAGCCTGGTGCGCGAAGCGATCGCACTAATCGCGCGCCTCGAGCCCAAGCCGGGCCGGCGTTTTGTGGATGTGGAGCGCAATATCATCGTGCCCGATGTGCTGGTCACCGCCATCCACAAAGAAGGCATGACGCCGCGTTTTCGGGTGCAGCTCAACCCGGAAGTGATGCCGCGCCTGCGGGTGCACGATATTTACGCCAATGTGCTGCGCAACCACAAAGCCAGCTCCAGCCATGCCGGCCTGCAACAGCGCTTGCAAGAGGCGCGCTGGTTTATCAAAAACATCCAGCAGCGTT
>JAEMRG010000173.1 GCA_016463455.1 Rhodoferax sp. | reverse complement strand
CCTTCGGCAAAGTGCATCAGGGAGGCCGACACGATCGTGACAATCAGCAGCAAAAACGCGGCCGAACCGAAAGCGCGGCGCTCCGAGTGCACCGCACTGAACAGGTCCTGCAAAGCGGTGTTGTACTTGGACAGCTTGAGAATTCGCAACAGCCGCAACACGCGCAAAATACGCAAGTCCAGCGTCGGGAAAAATATATGCAAGTAATGCGGCATGGTGGCAAAGAAGTCCACCAGTCCGAAGGGGCTGAAAATGTACTGTTTGCGTCCTTTCCAGGAGCCGCCCTCGCCGCCTACAAACTTGGCCCCCAGCGACCAGACCCGCAGCACATACTCTGCCGTGAAAAACATCACGCTCCAGAATTCCAGTTCATGAAAAAAGTCTTTGTGCGCTGCGTGCACCTCAGGAATCGAATCCAAAATCACCGCTGAGCAATTGACTAGCACCACCACAGTAATCAGCCATTCCACGTATCTGCTGATTTTGTAATTCGGCGATCCCTCCAGGACCTCCATCACACTGTGCTGTAGTTCAGACAACTTCATGGCGGGACTTCACAATCTAACAAGGGGCTCGCAAACCATTTGCATTCTCGCACGCCGGCACCTTCAGCACCGGCGCTCGGAGCACCATTCTGATCAGCTCTTGCCCTGAAATTGCCGCCACAAAGCGATGTCGCTTGCGGTCAAACTGTCTCGGGCTTTGACGGTTGCATCAAAAGCCGCCTCATCGGTGAGCAAGGCCAAGCTGCGGATGTCGCTGATGAGTGCCTTGTAATGCTCCACCGCCAGCTCAGGTCTTTGCGCGATGGTGCTGATCGGCAGACTTTTAAGATCAGCCTCTTTGTCCAATTCATGCTGTATCAGATTAATCAGCGCGTTCACCTCTTCCACGCCTAAGTGCATGCGCTTCGCTTCGGCACGAATGATTAGGACTTCATTGGCGTCGATAACGCCGTCCTTCATGATTTTGTACAAGTTATTCTTCAGTTCTTCACGCTCTTTATGCAATTCATCGCTGAAGGCTGATGACAGCAAAGCGGCAGGAATGGCAAAAATACCGATACCGATGAAGGCCAGCACAATCGTCATGGCCCGGCCCGCTACGGTGACCGGCGAGATATCCCCATAGCCCACCGAGGCCAGCGTAATCACCGCCCAGTAGATCGAGGTGGGGATGTTTTCAAACTTGTCCGGCTGCGCATCGTATTCAAACAAATAGCCTAGCGACGCAGTCAGCACCACCAGCAACACCATGATGAAGCCGGCAGCGGCAATCACCGGCCACTCGCGTGAGACAACCTTGACCAAGGTGGCTGTGGCATCGTTGCCGCGCGTGAGTTTGAGTAAACGTGTCAGGCGGAAGACCCGCAGGAATCGCAAATCCAGCAAGTGGGCCAGGAAAACTTCCAAGAAGAAAGGAAGAATCGCCAGGAAGTCGATGATCGTCGACGGGGACTTGAACTGACGCCAGCGACCCATCACATTGCCCTTGTAGCCAGGTTCTTCCACGCAGGAATACATGCGCATGCAGTACTCGATCGTGAATATCGCGACCGCCACCGCATCCAGAATCACAAACTCGATATTGAGCAAATAGGAAAGGCCGTGTACCGACTCAAAGATCACCGAAAACACCGAAATCAACACCCACCCGGCGATGAAGAGTTGGAACATCTCGTGGAGGCGCCCGCCATGGGGGCTATCGAAAATCAGGGCATGCACTTTTTGCCGGAGGGTGCGGCTCCGGTTGGCAGCGGCAAATTCTTGGTAGGCTGGGATAACGATTCGGAGAATTTTCAGTAAACGCAAAATCCGCAGCGCCTTGAGTACATGCAAGTCGATAGACAGACCAAACACCCGCACTAGGTAGAAAGGCACGATGGCCAATGCATCAATAATCGCAAACGGGCTGAGTACATAAGCCAGACGGGAGCTGACTTTGCCCTTAAAAGCCGCATCTTCGGCGGACAAATAAAAGCGCAGCAGGTACTCCACCGTGAAGATGGCAATAGAGAAAAGGTCGAAAAATTCGAACCAGTGCTTGTAGGGCTCGTAGATGCCGGGAACCGTTTCGAAGATCAGGCTGAACAGATTGGCAATAATTAGCAGGCCAATCCATTTGTCAAAACTGCGCTGGAAGTTGCCGGCAATAGCCGGGTCCAGCATCCAGGAATACAGCCATTTACGAAACGGCAAGTCGTGCGGAATATCTGCTGGCTTGTCCACCTCCAGCAAATCCCTGACATCCAGGTCTTTAATCGATATGAGTTTGCGGTCTTCCATGATGTACCTCAGAATTCAATTTCCGCGACCTTGACCGCGTAAGAGCCCTTGTCACACACGCTGATTTTGAGTGCCAGTTTTTCAGCGATCAAATCAGCATCCACCAGTTGGGAGGTGACCGTTGCCACCGCCGATCCTGGTGGGTTGGCGGTGCTTTTTTCTAGCACGATAGAGCCCACTAGGCTGCGGTCTGCCGGATCACATGCAGGTATGAAGTTGGGTGCTTTGCCGGTGAAGGGGTTCACCATATCCTTGAATTCGCCAGCGCCCGTGAGGTGCGCCAGGCAGGCGCCCCAGGTTCCGACTGCCGGTGCGGCGGCGGCGTCCGCGGCAGGCGCGTCTGCGGGCTTGGCTTCCTCGCCAGCGGCAGCAGCAGCGGGTGCGGCAACTGGTTTGGCGCCGCCCGCGCAGGCCGCGATGGCGTAGTCTGGCGCAAAGCGGGTTTCGCTGGCCTTGGTGAACCAGGCAGCCCATTGCTCGCCATTGCGTTTGGTGCCTTCGGTTTTCAAAGCCACCCGGACACTGTGAACACCTAGTAGGGCGACGGCAATCAGCACCACGACAATCAAAGCCATAAAACCGTAATCTCCTCCGGTCAGGTCTTTGGGTTCCAGCGAGCGGTCTTGTTCTGTCGATGCGTCCATATCTGCCCTTCGTTAACGTTACACATGTGCAAGAGGATGTCGTTCTTGCTGGCTATCCGGTAAAACGCGAATGATATTCGCAAATCTAATGTAAATCACACATTAAACAGTTAAACACAAATAATTTGGTAAAAAGGTTACAGAAAAACCATGAACTACAGGGAAAGACGTTCCATTTCTGCGCAAGGTTTGTTGCATTTTTGTTGCAAGGCAAATCGCTGACACATGATCAAGCGCTAGCTCACAAACCTTGGTAACTGTCGGTCTGAAGGCCTTGACCGAGAACGATAAAAAATAAGGACTGGCGCTAGGCCAGCAGGTCCGCCAAGGTGCGCGCCATGACCTGCGTGGCGCGTCGCAAGTCTTCGAGGACGATGTGTTCGTCCGCGCGTTTGGCATTCGATTCGAGCACCGTGCGCGGCCCCGCGCCATAAATCACACCGGGAATGCCCGCTTCACTGAACAAGCGCACATCGGTATACAGCGGCGTGCCCAATGCAGGCACTGGTGTGCCAAACACCGCTTGCGCGTGGCTTTGCAAAGCTTGCACCAGCGCTTGATTGCCGGGCAAGGGGCGCATAGCGCGCGCGAGCAATATGCGTTTGACATCTACGCTGACGCCAGGGCACTGCGCCGCCGTCTGCGCGATCAGGGTGCGCAAATCCGCTTCCACTTGCTCAGGGTTTTCTTCGGGGATCATGCGCCTATCGAGTTTGAAGCTGACGCGCCCGGGCACCACATTGGTGTTGGTACCGCCTTCGATCATGCCGACGTTCAAATACGGATGCGTGATGCCGACCACCTCGGAGCGGACATTTTTTAAGGCGGCGTTTTGCGCAAACAAAGCGTTTAGCAACTGCACTGCGGCTTGCAGCGCATCGACACCGCTTTCGGGAATCGCGGCATGGGCCATCTTGCCATGCACCGTCACCTCCAATTGCAAACAACCGTTGTGCGCGGTAATGACTTGGTAGCTAAATCCGGCGGCGATCATGAGGTCGGGCTTGATGGTGCCGTTTTTCAGCAGCAAACCAGGCCCGAGTTCACCGCCGAACTCTTCGTCATAGGTAAACAACAAGTCCACGCAGCCTTGCTTTGGCTTGGCAACCGCTTCCAGCGCACGCAAGGCAAAGGTGTAGCTGGCAAAGTCGCACTTGCTAACGGCCGCGGCGCGGCCATAGAGCTTGCCATCCACCACCTCGGCGCCGTAGGGATCATGCGTCCAGCCTTCGCCGGGCGGTACCACGTCGCCATGGGCATTGAGCAGCACGGTGCGCCCCGGGCCAAAACGGCGGCGTACCAGCAAGTTGGTCAGGCTTTGCAAGCCCGCCGCATGGGCCATCTCCGGCGGCACCGGAAATTTTTGCGCCTCCAAGCCCATGGCCTGCAGCAACTCGGCGGTGCGCTCGGCGTGCGGCGCGTTATTGCCTGGTGGCGTGTCGGTGGGCACGCGCACCAGCGCTTGCAAGAATTGCACTTCCTCGTCGAAATGCTGGTTCACCCAGGCGTCGAGCTGGGCATAAATCTCTGATTTCATGGGGCACATTCAAAAATTGGGATGTCAACACAGCCCCGTGCGCGCTCAGCGCGCTGCGGCTGCCACATCTTGTAGCAAAAGCGTAAAGGCATCGACCGCCAGTTGCATATCTTGGCTGGTGCTCGATTCGAGCGGGTTGTGGCTGATGCCGCTGTTTTCGCCGCGCACAAACAGCATGGCCTGGGGCA
>JAEMRG010000172.1:3337-4679 GCA_016463455.1 Rhodoferax sp. | reverse complement strand
CGTAGTACCAGCGGCAACTTTTCAAGCGCCGCCACCAGTGATATTACCGCTGGCGTGCTATGTACCCTGAGCGGGGCCGGTAGCACCGTCACCAATGTCGCTGCCAACAGCTGCCTGCCTTATAAATTTACCTGGTCATGCTCCAGTACCCTGCGTACTTTGGTGGCCAACGGCATCCCCAACCACACGGTCGGCAGTTTTCCCAATGCCAACAACCCCAACACCATAGCCGCTTACAACGCCAGCCAGTCGACCACGCTATCCCCCAGTGTGTCTTCCGTGCAAACGGTGCCCATCATCGGCTATGCACTCAACGGCGTGAAGTTCGACCCTAACACCGGCGGCGCCTGCAGTAACAACGCCACCTCAGCGGCCACCCAAGGCGCGGGCGCCCAATGCACTTATCTTGGCCGTGGCGACTGGAGTCTTGAAGCCATCGTCCCCAATAGCCCCTTCAATTTTGGTGCGGACAGCAATAACGCGCACGTGCAACCTACCGGGGATTACCACTACCACGGCGCTCCCACCGGCGTTTATAGCGCTATGGGCGGCAGCGAAAGCAATGGCTTAGGCAACAAAATGCAAATCGTCGGCTGGGCCGCGGATGGCTTTCCGATTTATTACAAATACGGCTACAAAACTGCCGATGATGCAAGCTCAGGCCTGGTGCTTCTGAAAGGCAATTACAAGCCCAATTCAAGCGCCACCACTATGAGCACCCGACCCTTAGCGAGCGTTTTCCCCTTGGGCACCTTTCGCAATGACTGGGCCTATAGCGCAACAAACGGGGGCGATTTGGACGAATGCAATGGCCGCAACGGCGTTACGCCAGAGTTCCCCAAAGGCACTTACTACTACGTGGCCACAGAAAGCTACCCCTATGTGCAGCGCTGCATCAAAGGCAAGCTGAGTTGATCTCCCTGCGCTGGTTGAGGCAGCAGGCCAGGCGCATCGCCTCGGTCGGGCGCACTCTGCTGCTAACCGGCATTTGCGTCCTGCCCCCGGCGCAGGCCCATCTTATGGCTGTGCAGCGGGCAACGCTGAACATTACAGAGGACGGCGCCTATATGGTGCTCTCCTTGCCCAGCGATGCCTTCTCGGGCTTGGCGATGGATGACGATGGCGATGGCAAGTTATCGATCGCCGAACTGCGCGCGCACCAAGCCCAGCTGGAGCAGGCTGTGCGTAGCTCGGTGCAAGTCAGCGACGCCCAAGGCGCGCTTCCCCTGGAGGCACTGCTCATTAACTTTGATATTCCCCATGCGTCGCCGGAGCAAGCCCTCGCCGTCATCGCGCTTGCAAAATACAGCTTGCGCTCGCCAGCGCAAGCCCAGCGCTGGGA
>JAEMRG010000172.1:0-3237 GCA_016463455.1 Rhodoferax sp. | reverse complement strand
CTGGGCCACGCGACCACGCTCGCTGCCAGTGTGCTGGCTGGCTGGTCTGTGGCGCCCGCGCTTGCCGAACCCGCCATTGCACTGACCATTGTTTTGATGGCGCTATTTGATTACCAAACACTCAAGCGGGCGATCAAAACGCCTGTCTGGCAACGCATGGCCTTGGTATTTGGCTGCGCGCTGGTGCACGGCATGGGCTTTGCATCATCGCTACAAGCCATCGGCCTGGACCAAAACCATCTGCTACTGAGTTTGGTGGGCTTTAACCTGGGCATCGAAGCAATCCAAATTGCCATTGCCGCCGTGGTGTTCTTGCTGCTCGGGTGGCTGCGACGCAAGCAACAAGCCCTGGTCCTGGAGTGGATCCAAAGAGTCACCCTAGGGGCAGCAGTTGGCTTGGCCTGCGTATGGCTGGTACAGCGTGTGCAGTGAACGCATAAGGCAAACTCCCTTCTGAGCCGCACCGCAAGCTCAGGGCAAGGCCTGATTCAAAATTGTTGCCAAGCGGGCTGCGGCTGCGGCCAGGCGTCGCAGCACCACCGGGGTCATGCGCGCCGCATAGGCCTCACTGGGATCACCTTGCGGATAAAAGCCAGGCTGGGCCACGATGCGGCAGGACTCCTCGGCCATGGCGATCGCCAACTCCCCCGAGCTGCTGCCCGCATCAGATACCACAGGCTGGGCTCGCGCTGCTGCGGCAAGCGCCGTGTTGTCCAAATCCAGTCGATCGAGCAGGCCCCTGTCCCACAGGGCGTGCAAATTGCTCGCCTGCATCAAAAAACGCAATTGCACCGTATTGCCGCCCCGGTCATCACGGTAGCCGGCATGCAAGGGCTGGTGTACATCCGCCACAAAATGCACCAGGTATTTCAAGGCTTTCAAGCGCTCTGCATCACTGGCCGTAGAAGCCAGCACGGCGGCTTGCCGCTCGATCGCTGCCACCACACATTGCCCATCTGGGCAATCGCGCGCGGCGTCAAATTGGCATATACCGCGTGGAAAGTTCAGGTAGTGCCATGGGGCGGTACTCGCGTCCCGCTGCTCGTCCGCCCAGGTGGCCACCGACGCCAGCGTTTGCCCAGGCTCCAGGGCCAGCAGGCGCGCGGCCTGGTCGTGGGCGGCGGGCTTGAGGTCCTGCCAGGCCATCGCGGCCACCACTTGGTGGCCCTGTATGCCCCAAGCTTGCGCGCTTGCGGTGCACACGCCCCATAGCGCGACGAGCGCCATGGGCACAAGTAGGCGCGAAAGTGAGCGCACAAAAGCGCCTGCGCACAAGTTCAAGCAAGGCATAGCGTCCGTTCCAACGAATGTAGTAATACGCCGATTGTGCCTTTGCGCAGCTAGATTCCTGGGAACCTATGCACTACAAGCATTAGCCGTTGGGTGCAGCCTGTACGTAGTGTTGTGGGGGGTGCTGACTTGGAACAGTCTGGCCCCATGAACTCTCAAAGAATGAATATGGCAAAAGGGTGTCCGCGTTTATAGAGCGGGCTAAGGGCGTTGATCTTCCGATCGGCAATGAGACAATATCATCTCGCACCGGATAACTTTCGTTGAAAGGCCAACATGACAAAAGTGAAAAGTATCAGCAGTCCCTTTGAGCAGTCCTTCATGTTCCACATGATCCGAGACTTCTTTCTCTTACTTTTGCTGGTGGCAACGGTTGAAATGGGCATTCGTTATGCGCTGGTGCGTTATGACTTTGCCAGCAATGAGCAGGCCCGTGTTGACGAGGCGGCACAACAATTGGCCAACGATGTGAAGTCCATCATGCTCAATTCGGGCGGGCCTTTGGCAGCGCAAACGGTTTACCCCATACTCAATCGCAACTACGATGATCTGGGGCTCTCCATTGCTGTTATTCCGTCTGAAGTGACGGTCGAGTCCATGAAGGAGTCATTCAAGTTAGACGTCAAAGGCTTACAGCCCACTTGGAAAGTCGGGCCGCATCTGGAATCGGCCGTCAACCTCACCGCAGAGCATTTTTGTTTGAATTGCCACGTCAAGGCAAAAGTAGGCGATGTGCTGGGTACCGTGAAGGTCGGCAGTTACCTAGACCGAAAAGAAGCCGCCTGGTGGACCGAGGTGAGGCTTACGGCCGGCGCCTTAAGCCTGAAGATTTTGGTGCACACCATCTTGCTTTTCTTTCTGCTCAAGGTTCGAATGGCGCCGCTCTTATCGTTGCGCAGTACGGTGTCGCGCTTAGCCCGTGGCCTGATGGACTTGTCGCCCAGGGCCAAGGTCAACGGTGCGGACGAGTTTGGCGAGTTGGCGCAAGACCTCAACCATTTCCTGGATCGCATCAACGTGGTGGTGACCGATTTGGATCAGATTTTGAGCAAAGTGGTGGAGGCCGGGAGCCGGTTGGGCAACTTGAACCGCGATCTGGAGCAGACGGTTGATGGCTTGCGCGAATCGACCTACCCCATTGCAGATGGGCCAACCCAGGGGCCATCGGCCCAATACCGAGCGCTCGCGCAGACGCTGCGAGAAATGGCCTTGCTGGAAGCCAATATGCAGAGCATTGCGCAATCGGGGCAACAGGTGCTGCACCGGCTGACGCAGGTTGAAAAGCCCAAATAAACCTACGAGGCTAGCCTTCGTTGGGCTTGTTTCAAAGGCCGTTTAGCCAAAATCCGAAAACTCATGTAGCAGCATCTGGAGCTATCCACTGCGGTTATTGCATCGAACGGGACGCTGGAGGCCATACAGCAGTCGTTCGAGATGACAACTCTCTTGCTGTCGCTCCAGACAGGCGCGCTTATTTGATCGTAAATCGCACCGTCACGCTCTTGCCACCGACATTGCTCAGGGCAGCGACGAGCTTGTCACCTTTAACCAGCTTGACGCCCATGACGCGCAGGGTGTTGTCGCCTGCTTCTTTGATGTCTGCTTCGGTCTTGTTGCCGCCTTGCAAAACGGTGAGCTTGCCGGTGATGCCTTTAGAGGCCATGGGCTTGCCATGGTCCAAAAGGTAGATCGTGGCGCCATCGGCCTGGGCGACCAGCTCAAAGCTCAGATCATTGGCCTTCTGCACGATGCCGCCATGCTGGGGTTTGGCGTCGCCGTGGGCCTGGGCCGGATTCATGCTCAGGCAGGACAGGACCAAAGCAGTGACTGAAATTAAATGCTTCATCTTCATGTTTCTTAACTCCTTGTAGGGCGTGGTGCGCTTGAAGGCGGCACCACCAAACCTGTCGATCCAATCGTCAAAATGCTTCTTGCACCGCTTGTTGT
>JAEMRG010000171.1 GCA_016463455.1 Rhodoferax sp. | reverse complement strand
CACACCTACCCCACCTCGGCCAAGCTCTCGGTCAAGCCCTATGAGTTTGATATTGGCTGGATGTATATCTCGATGTTGCAGTTCGCTGGTCTGGCGCAGGTGAAGAAAACGCCGCCCAAAGCTGCCTATGGCGATGTGCGCCCGGTGGCGGACGAAAAGACGCTAGAAGCGCTGATTGCCAACCGCTATGAAATCATGGCCGGTTTTGCCAAGCAAATGCAGGCCACTGTGCGCCAGGAACTGGCGGCCATGAAAGCCCGCAGCGCGGATACGGCAGCGATCAAAGCGGCCAAATTGTGGGCGCACCGCTATGCCGAAAATATCCCGGCAGCGGCGATCCCGCAGCTCGCGCTGGCCCGTGCGGCCTCGCCGGCGCTGGACAAAATGGTCACCATGCGCGAGGAATTGCGTCAGATGTGGCTCAACACCGCCGTGTCCCGCGAGCAACTCACCTCCGATTTAGCCGCCTGGTGCCACCGGGCCGAGGATAGCGGTATCGCCACTTTGCGCGAGTTTTCCTTCAAATTGCGTTCCACGCGATTGGCCTAAGCGCAGCGGTCGGGCGCCCTGGGCGCCTCCTCTGCCTGACTGGAGTTTGCTGCGAAGCCCTCCTTAGACGCAAAGAAAAAGCCCGCGATAGCGGGCTTTTTCTTTCGTGCCAGATAGAAGGTTTACTTCAATTTGGTTTCTTTGTAGTCCACATGCTTGCGTGCTTTGGGATCAAATTTCTTGATCAGCATTTTCTCGGGCATGGTTTTCTTATTTTTGCTGGTCGTATAGAAGTGACCGGTGCCCGCTGTGGATTCGAGCTTGATTTTTTCGCGTCCGCCTTTGCTTGCCATGGTGCTACTCCTTATGCCTGGCCGCGTGCGCGCAGGTCTGCGAGCACGGCGTCAATGCCGTTTTTGTCGATCAGGCGCAAGCCGGCGTTTGAAATACGCAGCCGCACCCAGCGGTTTTCAGATTCAACCCAGAAACGGCGGTACTGCAGATTGGGCAGAAAACGGCGCTTGGTTTTGTTGTTGGCGTGGGAAACATTGTTTCCGACCATGGGGCCTTTGCCCGTGACTTCACATACGCGTGCCATAAGGACACTCCGATACTTTGAAACGGCCCGGCTGTGCCTGACAAGTCAGCGCAACCAAACCTCACCTCGCCAAAATCCGGGTGGCGGTAACCCGTTGCTGCCAAGCGAGCTGCCCGTGGGGCGGCGTTAGCAGCAAAGCCCATGATTATAGCTAGGTAGAAAATCAGGCGCCTGATCTCTGCTGCAGGCGACCGATTCGCACCTGCCGCAAGGCTGCCCCGCGGGGCTGCGCTGCCTACAATGCAGCCATGTTTGTTCACCTGCGCCTGCACACCGAATTTTCCGTCGTTGACGGCACCACCCGGGTCGATGAGGTGGCGCAATTGGCCGCTGCTGACGGTCAGCCGGCACTGGCTATCGCAGACTTCAATAATCTCTTTGCTACCGTCAAGTTTTATCGGGCCTGCCGCGGTGAGGGTGTCAAGCCGCTGATCGGGGCGGAAGTGCTGGTGGAGGGCTTTGCGGCCGATGCGTCCTTGAGTTCGCGCATGGTGCTACTGGTGCAAAACGCCCAAGGCTATTTGAATCTCTCCGAATTGCTGGCGCGCGGCCACACACAAAACACCGGTAAAGCACAAGTGCTGCTGCGCAAAGCGTGGTTGCAGGAACTCAACGCCGGCTTGATCTGTCTGTGCGGCGCTCAGGCCGGCCCGGTAGGCCAGGCGCTGATGCAAGGCGACCCAGCGCGCGCGCATGACTGGGCTTTGCAACTGTCCAGCCTGTTTCCACATCGTTTTTACCTGGAACTGCAGCGTGCCGGCCGCCCGGAGGACGAGGCCCATGTGCTGGCCGCTGTGCAACTGGCCGCGCGCATGCATTTGCCGCTGGTGGCCACGCACCCGGTGCAGTTTGCGCATGCCGACGACTTTGAAGCCCACGAGGCCCGTGTCTGTATTTCCGATGGCGAGTTGCTCAGCAACCCGCGCCGGGTCCGCCGCTTTACGCGCGAGCAGTATTTCAAGTCCACCGCCCAAATGCAGGCATTGTTCGCCGACATACCCTCAGCGCTGGCCAATACGCTGGAAATCGCCAAGCGCTGTAACTTAAGTCTGGTGCTGGGCAAGCCGCAATTGCCCGATTTCCCCACGCCCTTGGTGGGCGGCGTGCGCATGAGCCCAGAGGAATACTTCCGCCATGCCTCGCAGGCTGGTTTGCACGAACGCATGCAGCATCTGTATGCGGATGCGACCCAGCGCGCCAGCGAGATGCCGCGCTACCAAGAGCGCCTGGAGTTTGAGCTGCAAACCATCATCACCATGGGCTTTCCGGGCTATTTTTTGATTGTGGGCGACTTTATCAATTGGGCGAAAAACAATGGTTGCCCAGTCGGGCCGGGACGTGGTTCGGGCGCCGGTTCGCTAGTGGCTTATTCGCTCAAAATTACCGACCTGGACCCGCTGCGCTACAACTTGCTGTTCGAGCGCTTCCTCAATCCTGAGCGGGTCTCCATGCCCGACTTTGACATTGACTTTTGCCAGACCAATCGCGACCGGGTGATTGACTACGTGAAAGACAAATACGGCAAGGCGGCGGTCAGCCAAATCGTGACCTTTGGTACCATGGCCGCGCGCGCCGCAATTCGCGACGTGGGCCGCGTGCTGGACCTGGGCTATAACTTTTGCGATGGCATCAGCAAACTCATTCCAAACAAGCCCGGCATCGTGGTCACGCTGCAATTGCCGCCGCCCGCTGCTGATCGCAAAAAAGACGACAAAACCGTTTACGCCAGCGAAGCCGAGCCCTTGCTCGCGCAGCGCGAAGCGCAGGAAGAGGACGTCAAGACACTGTTGGAACTGGCGCGCAAACTCGAAGGCTTGACGCGCAACGTCGGCATGCACGCCGGGGGCGTGCTGATCGCACCGGGCAAGCTCACCGATTTTTGTCCGCTTTACCAGCAGCCGGGCAGCGAATCGGCGGTCAGCCAGTTTGACAAAGACGATGTCGAGGCCATTGGCCTGGTGAAGTTTGACTTTTTGGGCCTGGCCACGCTCACGATTTTGGAGATTGCGCGCGACCTCATCCGGGCCCGGCACCGGGGCCAGGAGCACTTCAATTACGAAGACTTGCTGCTGGATGACGAGGCGGTGTACCGCCTGTTTTCCGCCGGGCAGACCGAAGCGGTGTTCCAGTTTGAAAGCCGTGGCATGCAGGGCATGCTCCGCGACGCCAAGCCCACGCGCCTGGAAGACCTGATTGCGCTCAACGCCCTGTACCGCCCCGGCCCGATGGACTTGATACCCAGCTTTGTGGCGCGCAAGCATGGGCGTGAGGAAGTCGAGTACCCGCATCCGCTGGTGGCCGAGATGCTGTCAGAGACCTACGGCATCATGGTCTATCAGGAGCAGGTGATGCAGACCGCCCAGATATTGGGTGGCTACTCGCTGGGCGGCGCCGATATGTTGCGCCGGGCCATGGGCAAGAAAAAAGCCGAGGAAATGGCTGAGCACCGCGCAATTTTTCGCACCGGTGCGGCAAAGAACCAAATCAGCGAGGAAAAAGCGGACGAAATTTTTGACTTGATGGAGCGCTTTGCCGGCTACGGCTTCAACAAGTCGCATGCCGCCGCTTACTCGCTGCTGGCCTACCACACGGCCTGGATCAAAGTGCATTACACGGCCGAGTTTTTCTGCGCCAATATGACGGTGGAGATGGACAACACCGACAAGCTCAAACTCTTGTTTGAAGACGCCGAGCGCCTGGGCATCCAGTTTGAGCCGCCCAATATCAACCGGGGCGTACACCGCTTCGAACCCATCTCCAACCGCGAAATCCGCTATGGGCTGGGCGCCATCAAAGGCACCGGCCAACAAGCCATTGAGGCAATTGTGGCCGCGCGCGAAGGGCGCGGGCCGACCGGCGAGCCCGGGCCATTTACCAGCCTGTTTGATTTTTGCCGCCGCGTCGAGCGCAGTCGTATCAACAAGCGCTGTATCGAGGCGCTGATCAAAGCCGGTGCTTTTGACACCTTGGAACTCAACCGCGCCTGCCTGCTGGCCTCGACGGACCGGGCCTTCGAATTTGCAGCGGCCGCCAGCGCCAATGTGCACCAGGTCGGACTGTTTGACCTGGGCGATGGCGATGCCCATGGCTCCAGCACCCAAGAGCCCGAATTGGTGGCGGCCCTGCCCTGGGGTGTGAAAGAGCGGCTCACCCAAGAAAAAGCGGCTATCGGCTTTTATTTGTCCGGCCACTTGTTTGACGAGGTGGCGCAGGAAGTGCGCCGTTTTGCCAAGCGACCGATTGAGGAATTGCTGGAAACCCGCGAGCCGCAGTTGCTGGCAGGCATCGTCACCGATGTGCGCATCATCAATGGCCAGCGCGGCAAGCTGGCACTGTTCAAACTGGACGACAAATCTGGCGCCATCGAGGCGCGCGCCGAAGAAGCGCTGATCAACGCGCACAAGCACTGGTTCAAGGAAGATGCGCTGGTCATCGCCATGGGCAAAGTGCAGGCCGATCGCTTCTCTGGCGGCATGCAATTGACGATTACCCAGATGTGGGACCTGGAGCAGGCGCGTTGCCGCTTCGGGCGCTATTTGCGCGTCGCCGTGAAAGCCGGCGGCCGTGCGCCCGATGTGGCCCAGTTGCTACGCGAGTTTCCTGCCAAG
>JAEMRG010000170.1 GCA_016463455.1 Rhodoferax sp. | reverse complement strand
GAATTTCCGTTTGGCGGCACGAGAAGCGGCCAGGCATCGTTGGACCGCACCCATTCATCAAATAGCTATGCCCAAAAGCTGCCCCCATCCCACCGACCAAAGCGCCGCCGCCGCGTCCAGTTCCTGGCTGTATTTACTAGAGCGCTTTGATGTCGGCGTGGTGCACCTGGACAACACCTTGCATGTGGTGGGCATGAATGACTATGCACGCCGCGCGCTTCCGGTAAAGGACAAATTGCCCTTTGGCAAGATCGTCACCGACTTTCACCCGGAGGCGGCCAAAGCCAAGGTGAAGTTTTTACTCGGCCAGGCCGAGTGCCCGGTCAACAATGCGCCGCCCATGGCCATGATGATCAACATCCCCGAGCGGGTATTGCTGATCAAAGTCTCGAAAATCGGCGATATGCAGGGTGCCACCACCGGCTACACGCTGGTGTTTTATGACATCACCGAAGTGGTGAGCAAAGAAAGCAGTAGCGACGCCAAGCGCAAAGGGGTTGATGCCGGTGAAAAGCGTCAGTTGCGCAAAATCCCCACCATCAAGCAAAACCGCGTGATGCTGGTGGACGTGCCCAGTGTGTCCTTCATCCGCTCCGAAGGCCATTACACCTGGGTACATACCGCGCAGGGCGGGCAGTTTTGCAATATCACCATCGGCGACCTAGAAAGCCGCTTGGATCCGAACCTGTTTTTACGGGTGCACCGCAGCTATATCGTCAATCTGGCGCAGGTCGACGAAATCGTGCGCGACGACGGGCGCATGTCGCTGCGTATGATGGGTTCGACGCCGGTGGAAATCCCCGTGGCGCGTTCCAGCATGGGTAAGCTGCTCGACCAGCTCGGCCTGACGGACGCGGTGCCGGTGAAAAACAGCCACTGACAGATTCGTGCAACGCACCTGCACTTCGTGCTGCAATTACACCGCTTGATTGTTTTCCCTGCGCAAAAGCGCCATGCCTCGCTACATTGCTGTGAGTTAGTTTTTTCGCGCTACTTAGAAATGAAGGAGACAACGTGATCCCACCGGCATTTGACTACCACGCCCCGCGCACCATCGCGGAGGCCATTTCCCTGCTGTCCAGCCTAGGCGACGACGCCAAGCTGCTCGCAGGCGGCCACAGCCTGCTGCCCATGATGAAGCTGCGTTTTGCACAGCCGGGCACGCTCATAGACATCAATCGCATCCCCGAATTGCGCGGCATCAGCGAAAGCGGCGGCGTGATCCGCATTGGCGCCATGACCAGCGAGAGCGAACTGATCGCCTCGCCGCTCTTACAAAAACACCTGCCGCTGCTGCCTGAAGCGGCGCTTCTGATTGCCGACCCCCAAGTGCGCAACCGCGGCACCATCGGCGGCGATATCGCCCACGGCGACCCGGGCAATGACCACCCGGCCATCACCATGGCGCTCGATGCCACTTTTGAATTACAAGGCCCCAAGGGCACGCGTCAGGTCAAAGCAGTGGACTTTTTCCACGGCACCTATATGACGGCGCTAGCCGAAGACGAAATCCTGACCGCCATCTTGGTCGCGCCCTTTGCCGCAGGCACGGGCTACGCCTACCAAAAACTCAAGCG
This sequence comes from Rhodoferax sp., assembly GCA_016463455.1. GTDB lineage: Bacteria > Pseudomonadota > Gammaproteobacteria > Burkholderiales > Burkholderiaceae_C > Allorhodoferax. The sequence goes on along the minus strand of JAEMRG010000170.1, from coordinate 3,149 downwards.
CAAAACCGGCGACTGGGCAACTGCCGGCGCTGCCGTCATTTTGCGCATGGCCGCAGGCACAGTAACGCACGCCAGTATCGGCCTGACCAATGTGGCGCCGACCGCGCTGCGCGCTAGCGCCGCCGAAGCGGCGCTGGTAGGCCAGCCCCTGACCGAGGCCACCATCAACTTGGCAGCCGCTGCGGTGCGCTCTATTTGCGACCCAGCCGAAGACCTGCGCGGTGATGTGGAATACAAAACTGCCATGGCCGGTGAGATGTGCAAACGTGCCATCCGCGCCGCTGCCGCCCGCTGCGCCTAAACCTTACCCGATCCGGAGAACACTGCTATGAGCAAAAAAATCGTATCCCTGCACGTCAATGGAAAACAAGTGGAAGAGGCGGTCGAGCCGCGTACGCTGCTAGTCCACTTTCTGCGTGAAAAAATGAACCTGACCGGCGCCCATATCGGCTGCGAGACCGGCCACTGTGGTGCCTGCACCGTGGACATCGACGGCCAGTCCGTGAAGTCCTGCACGCACCTGGCGGTGCAGTGCGAAGGCAGCGAAGTCAAAACCGTCGAAGGCCTGGCCAGCGGCGGCGTGCTGCATGCACTGCAAGACGGCTTTTACAAAGAGCATGGCCTGCAATGCGGCTATTGCACCCCGGGCATGCTGATGCGCGCTTACCGCCTGTTGCAAGACAACCCCAACCCCACCGAGCAGGAAGTGCGCGTGGGCATGTCGGGCAATTTGTGCCGCTGCACTGGCTACCAAAACATCGTCAAATCGGTTTTGCACGCCGCAGCCGCGCTGCGCGATGCCCAACCCGTCGCCGCTTAACACCCCAGACCGAAGGAGACCTTCATGAACGCACCCCTGAGTGACCGCGAAAAAGCCCTGATGGGCATGGGCGATTCACGCCTGCGCAAGGAAGACGCCCGCTTTATCCAAGGCAAGGGCAATTACGTTGACGACATCAAACTGCCTGGCATGGTGCATATGGACATCGTGCGCGCTTCGGTAGCGCATGCACGCATCAAGCGCATCAACAAAGAAGCTGCGCTCAAGATCCCCGGCGTGATCGCTGTCTTGACCGCTGACGATTTGAAGCCACTCAAACTGCACTGGATGCCCACGCTGGCTGGTGATGTGCAAGCGGTGCTGGCCGATGAAAAAGTGCACTTCCAAATGCAAGAAGTAGCGGTAGTGATTGCCGAAGACCGCTACAGCGCGGCCGATGGCGTAGAGGCCGTGGAAGTGGAGTACGAGGAGCTCGAAGCGGTGGTTGACCCGTTTGAGGCACTCAAGCCCGGCGCACCGGTGCTGCGCGAAGACCTGGCCGGTAAAACCGAAGGTGCACACGGCAAGCGCTACCACCACAACCATATCTTTACCTGGGAAGCGGGCGACAAAGCAGCTACCGATGCCGTGTTTGCCAGCGCGGCCGTGACGGTGTCGCAAGACATGCACTACCCGCGCGTCCACCCCTGCCCGCTGGAGACCTGCGGCGCGGTGGCCTCTTTTGACCCGATCCGCGGTGAACTCACTACTTACCTCACCAGCCAGGCGCCGCATATTGTGCGCACCGTGGTGTCCATGCTCTCGGGCATCCCCGAGTCGAAAGTGCGCATCATCTCGCCCGACATTGGCGGCGGCTTTGGCAACAAAGTGCCGATTTACCCCGGCTATGTCTGCGCCATCGTGGCCTCTATCGTGTTGGGCCGCCCGGTCAAGTGGGTGGAAGACCGCATCGAGAATTTGTCCTCCACCGGCTTTGCGCGGGATTACCACATGAGTGGCGAGCTGGCCGCCACCGCCGACGGCAAAATTCTGGCGCTGCGCACCAATGTGATTGCCGACCACGGCGCCTTTGACGCCTGTGCCGACCCGACCAAATTCCCAGCCGGCATGTTCCATATCTGCACCGGCAGCTACGACATCGCTAATGCCTATTGCAAGGTCGATGGCGTCTATACCAACAAAGCCCCCGGTGGCGTGGCCTACCGCTGCTCCTTCCGGGTTACCGAAGCGGTGTACTTGGTTGAGCGCATGGTCGATGTGCTGGCGCAAAAACTGGGCATGGACAAGGCCGAAATTCGCGCGAAAAACTTTATCAAGCGCGAACAGTTTCCCTACCACTCGGCAATGGGCTTTGACTACGATTCGGGCGACTACCAAACCGCCTTGGATAAAGTGCTCGATGCGGTGGACTACAAAGCACTGCGCGCTGAGCAAGCGGTTAAACGCGCCGACCCGAACTGCCCCACGCTGATGGGTATCGGCCTGGTGACCTTTACCGAAGTAGTGGGCGCGGGCCCGAGCAAGATCTGCGACATCCTGGGCGTGGGCATGTTTGATTCCTGCGAAATCCGGGTGCACCCCACCGGCAGCGCGATTGCACGCATGGGTACGATTTCGCAAGGCCAGGGCCACCAGACCACCTATGCGCAAATCATCGCCACCGAGCTGGGTATTTCTTCGGAAATCATCCAGGTCGAAGAGGGTGACACCAGCACCGCGCCGTATGGTTTGGGCACCTATGGCTCGCGATCGACCCCGGTGGCCGGTGCGGCGATTGCCATGGCAGCGCGCAAAATTCACGCAAAAGCCAAAAAAATTGCAGCGCATTTGATGGAAGTGAGCGAAGCCGATCTGGAATGGGAAATCGACCGCTTCAAAGTGCGCGGTGATGATGCCAAGTACAAGACCATGACCCAGATTGCCTGGGCCGCTTACAACAGCCCGCCGCCCGGTTTGGAGCCAGGGCTGGAAGCCGTGCATTACTACGACCCGCCTAACTTCACGTTTCCTTTCGGTATCTACCTGTGCGTGGTGGACATCGACAAGGGCACGGGCGAGACCAAAATCCGCCGCTTCTATGCGCTGGACGATTGCGGCACCCGCATCAACCCCATGATCATCGAAGGCCAAATCCATGGCGGCCTGACCGAGGGCTATGCCGTGGCGATGGGGCAGCTCTTGTCTTTCGACAAGCAAGGCAATATCCAGGGCAACTCGCTGATGGACTATTTCCTGCCGACCGCCGTAGAAACACCGCATTGGGAAACCGACCACACGGTCACGCCTTCGCCGCACCACCCCATCGGTGCCAAGGGCGTGGCCGAGTCGCCGCACGTGGGCAGCATCCCCACCTTCACCAGCGCCATGG
>JAEMRG010000169.1 GCA_016463455.1 Rhodoferax sp. | reverse complement strand
GTGCGCCCGGCCTGGTATTCGCGCAAAAATTCGGCAAACACCCGGTCTTTGTAATCGGCGGCAAAGTTGACGTGTTCGATCTCAATACCCAGCACATCGGCTACTGCGGCGGCGTCGATAAAGTCTTCGTTGGAAGTGCAATAACCGGGGTCAATGCCCGGGGCGTTTTCGTCCGGAGCGCGGTCATCGTCTTCCCAGTTCTTCATGAAGATGCCCACCACCTCATGGCCTTGCTGCTGTAGCAGGTAAGCACTGACGGCGGAGTCCACACCACCGCTCAAGCCCACCACAATGCGTTGCTTTTTAAAGTGCTTCAGTGTGGCGCGCATGGCCAGATTTTAGGCCTGCACCGGCAAGCGAGCCGCTACAGCCGCGCAGGCGTGGCCAGGCGCATCTACCGGGCATGGCAAGGCATGGCCTTCAGGCGGGCTGCCGCTTGCCGTACACACCTCCGTGGGTGTGCAGCAGGTCTAGGGGATAGCGCTGCCCGGCCAAATAGTCTTCGATGCATTGCAATACCAAGGGGCTACGGTGCTGCAGTGCGTTGGCGCGCACTTCTTGCGGGGTTAACCACAATGTGCGCACAATGCCGGTATCGAGGACGCGCTGCGTATCGAAGGCGCCTAGCGCGCCACAAAACGCGAAGCGCACATAGCTCAGGTCCGCGCCACCCGGCCTGGCCGGTCCGTCGGGCAATTGCACGCGGGCCAGGTAGATGCCGACCAGTGCCTCGGGCGTGAACGCAAACGCGGTTTCCTCCAGCGTCTCGCGCGCACAGGCTTGCGCCAGCGATTCGCCGGGGTCCAGGTGCCCGGCCGGGTTGTTCAGGCGCAGGCCTTCGGGCGTTAGCTCTTCCACCAGCAAAAACCGCCCCTCGCGCTCAATAATGGCTGCCACCGTCGTCGATGGCTTGTAGCGCAAATCGTCCATAAGGCTGCGTAGGCGGCGGGCTGCTGTCGATGCGGGTGGTGGCAGCGGCTCTTTAGGCCCCGGCTGCGCTGCCTGGGGCGCTGGGGCTGTGGGCTAGCGCGGCTTGCGCATCCGGCGCTTGCGCTTTGGGCTGCGCACCTTCGGCGGCGCGCTCGGCATATCTATTAAAGCGCCAGGCGCTGCCGTCCAGGGTGATGCGTCGCCAGGTGGCGCGTTTTTCTGCGGGGCTCATTTGCGGCCAGTGTTGCACTTCCGCAAAACTGCGGCCGCAGCCTTTGCAGGTTTCGTCACCCTGGCTGGTGGAGCAAATCGCTATGCAAGGCGTATCCGGCGTGCTGCCATACCAGGCCATCCAAGCCTCGTGCGCCGCGCGCGGCATGCTGCGCTCGTCGGCCTCAGCCTCGCGGTAATAGACCAGCAAGGCATAAATCTCGGCCAGAGCGCGCGTGGGGCCGGGCAGGGACACACCATCGGGCGAAGGGCTTTTGCCGCGCCAATAGTTTATAGCCGACTCGATATCGGTAATGTGAATGCCTGCCATGGGGGTATGTAGAGAAGAGGCGCGATGATAGCCGCACTGGCGGTGCACATGGTGCACACGGCGCGTTGGCTTTACCCTCACGCTGTATAGGGTTAACAGTGGCTTTTATACTCCTCTAGTTGAAGGGGAGTAGCCCCCCGTTGTCGGGTCGTCAATACGGACACTTGCTGTCCCGGCCCCACAGATGCCAGTGCTTTGCGCGCTGCGCCATCGGGCAAGACCTTCGCCGCACGTGTACGGTTTCGCCCGAATGCGTACGCCAGGTGTCTTATGCCCACTCCTGGGCCTCATTACAGGAATTAAAAATCGTGGAACTCTTTTCAAATGCCTGGTGGTCCGCTTTGCTGGCTATCGTCTTGATCGACCTGGTGCTGGCCGGCGACAACGCTATCGTCATTGCCCTGGCCGCACGCAATGTACCCGACCATTTGCGCAAAAAGACCATTCTTTGGGGTACGGCGGGCGCTGTTGTTGTGCGCATCGTCATGACGCTGGGGGTGGTCTGGCTTTTACAAATACCGGGCCTGCTGCTGGTGGGTGGCCTGGGCCTGGTCTGGGTGGCTTACAAACTGCTGGCCGACCAGAGTGAGGGGGGTCATGAAGAAGGAGGCGTCCATACCTTTTGGGGCGCTATGAAAACCATCATGGTCGCCGATGCCCTGATGGGTATAGACAATGTATTGGGCGTGGCCGGTGCGGCCCACGGGGCTATGGATTTGGTGGTCATTGGTCTGCTGATCAGCGTGCCGATCGTGGTCTTTGGCAGTTCGGTGGTGCTGCGTTTGGTGGAACGATTCCCCTGGATCATCGGTTTGGGTGCCGCCGTTCTGGCGCTCACCGCTGCGCAAATGATGGCCAACGAGCCCTGGCTGCAGGACTTTTTCGGCGCCGCCAAAGGCGTGATCGACGAGCGGCAGCAGTGGTCCCGTTGGGGCTTGTATGCGCTGGTGACCGCTGGCGTTTTGCTGGCGGGTTGGCGCAGCCAGCGCCGTGCATTGCAAGTGGCAGACCCGGCTTAACTCCCCAGGGGCCAAGCCTGGGCATTCGCTTAGCGTTGCTGGTTGGCTTGCTCGCGAAGCAGTTGCACGATCTCGCGCGCACGCGTGTCAACGATGGCCGCTTCAATGTAGTCCGGCCCTTGGCTACCCCATTGACCCTTGCGCACCAGATCCTGGGCGGCGCGCAAACGCCCCAGCGCCGACGTCCAGTCCTGCTGCAGTCCATCGGCCTGCGCTTGTGCGCGGATGGCCGCTACCGCCCGCCCTTGGACTTCATAGGCAGCACCTAATGCGCGCCAGGCGCCCAGGTCGCGCGGGTGGTCTACCGTCCACAGGTGCAAAGCGGTGGCAGCGCGGGCCGCATCGTTGCCTCGTACTTGCACTTGGGCGCGCTGCAAAAGCTCTGCGCGGTCTAAAGACATCTCTTTGGCCCTTGCGGCGCGCACCGGCGTCGTTAGGCTGGCCAGCGCCTGAGGCAGCTGATCTTGGCTGAGCGCGATTTCGGTATTGAGCAGCCGTACTAAGCGATCGACCAAGGGCGGCACGCCGCCCATGCCAGCCAGTTGTGCAGCCAAGGCGCCGGCTTGGTCAAAAGCGCGCAGCTTGAGCGCCGCGACTGCCGCGCCATACAAAGCCGCTGCTTGTTGCGCCGGCGCCTTAGCCGCCAAGACCGCTGGCTGCACATCGGCTTGCCAACGCTGTAATCCATCGATACTGCTATCGGAGAGCACCCGCGCGCGCGCCGCCATGAGCAGCGCTTCCCAGTCGCTTTGCGCTGGTTTGTTAGGGGCCTGCTCCACGCCGATGCGGCTTTGCATATCGGCAATACGATCGGTGCTTAAAGGATGGCTACGCAGATAAGGAAAGCCGCCGCTGTCGTTGTTGCGGCTGGACTGCTGCAATTTCTCAAACATGCTGACAAAGCCTTGCGGAGCAAAGCCGGCTTCACTGGTTAAGCCAAAGCCGGTGCGGTCCGCCTCGCGCTCCATGTCGCGTGAGTAGTTGAGGCTACTTTGGATAGCAAGGCCCTGACTGCCCATAATCAGGGCGTTCGCCGCGTCATAACCGCTGTTGGTGCACTGGTTGAGCGCATTGCAACTGGACTGGCTTTTGCTCGCCGCAATCAGGCCCAAAATCATGCCGCCAATCATCCAGGGCGTTCGGGCCGCGTCTTTGTCCGTCTTGCGGGCGAAATGGCGCTGCGTCACGTGGCTGATTTCATGGCCTAGCACCGAGGCCAACTCGTCGCGGGTTTGCACGATGCCCACCATACCCAGGTACAGGCCGAAATAACCACCCGGGAGTGCAAAGGCATTGATGGCACGTTCACGGGACAGGAGTATTTGCCAGGCGAAGGTCTCGTCCAGGTCTGGCCGCAGGTCGCCGCGCGTGCGCGCCGCATTGAGCAGCGGCTGCCACAGACTTTGTACATAGTCGGTCAAAATGGTGTCATCGCTATAGTCCGGGTCGCGGTACAGGCTGCGCACAATCGAGTCGCCCAAGCGCCGCTCGGCAGCGGGAGATATTTCCGTGCCATCGCCTAAATCGGGCAGGCCGATGCCCCGCGCAGCGGCCGATGGCGTGTCAGTTGCGGCGCTGGTGCAAAGCCCCACGGTTGGCAAACTGGCCGCAGCACTGAGCAAAGTGGCGAGCAGCGTTCTGGAGAGGGCAGGCAATGGGGCGGTGCGGCGGCGAGTACGGGTCATACCCGTATGATGCACGGGAACCATGAACGCGCGGTAAATGCCGGCGTTTTTTTATTGGCGGCGCCTAGGGCTTTGCCAGCAAATCCCACCTTGACCTAATCACTATGAGCAATCTCACCCATTTTGACGCCCAGGGCCAGGCCCATATGGTCGACGTCGCCGCCAAAGCCAGCACCCAGCGCCGCGCCATCGCCAGCGGGCGCATTCACATGCTGCCTGCGACCCTGGCTTTGATCGAGAGCGGCACGGCGAAAAAAGGCGACGTGCTGGGCATTGCCCGCGTGGCAGCCATCATGGCGGCCAAAAAAACCAGCGAGCTCATTCCCTTGTGCCACCCCTTGGCGCTGACCCATGTATCGGTGGTTTTTGACACCGTGCACGCCGCCACCGACCCGCAAGCGCAGGACGGCGTGCGGTGCACCGCCACCGTCGAAACCGTAGGCCCCACCGGCGTGGAAATGGAAGCCCTCACCGCTGTGCAAGTGGCCTTGCTCACTATTTATGACATGTGCAAAGCGGTGGACAGAGGCATGGTGATGCAAGACATCACTTTGCTGGAAAAGCA
>JAEMRG010000168.1 GCA_016463455.1 Rhodoferax sp. | reverse complement strand
GATGAGGAAACCATTGCGCACTACATCACTGCTGCATTGGAAGATCCGAATCCTGATGTATTTCTAAGTGCGGTGCGTGATGTTGCGCGTGCCCGTGGCATGGCACAACTGGCCAAGGATACCGGGCTTGGTCGTGAGAGTCTTTACAAGGCGCTTACCCCAGGCGCCAAGCCTCGGTACGACACAATGCTCAAGCTACTTCATGCGCTCGGAGTGAAGCTCTCGGCTTCGCCCGTTCATTCGTGAGCGGGTATCAAGTCGGCACGCTATCCCTGCTAGCGTAAATTGTCCCGAAGTCGTTTTCGTCGACAATCTCAACGCGGCTTGCTCAGGCGTCCGGCTCGGCCTTGGAGTCCGAGCGGCGCAGCAAGTCCAGTGGGTTGACGTTAGACACCAACAGGCAAGCCAGCACGATCAGGCCGCCGCCTACGGCCATGGCCACGCTGGTGGCTTCGCCCAGCAGCAGCACCGACCAGAGCACACCAAAGCCGGTGCTCATAAAGTTAGCCGTCATTGAAGCCATGGGTGGCACGTGCTGCATGATGCGCATAAACATCCAATAGGCCAGGCCCGAGGTGGCAATGCCCAAAACGCTCACAGCGGCCAGTGCGCTTAGGGTGAAATGGGCTTGCGGAAATTCATACACCGCCCCCGGCAGCAGCAGTAGCACCGCTGCGGCATGCATGCCGGCCGTGATCGCCAGCGGCTCCATGCGCGTGGTGGCGCGTTTGAGATAGGGCGTGGCGATACCCGATAGCGCTGCCGCGCCCAAACAAGTCAAGGCCGAGAGCATCAGCTCAGCGCTCGGGTGTACCGGCCCCAGCCGCACCACCAGCGCCGCGCCGGCCAGGCCCAACAGGCAGCCGGCCAGTTTGCCCCGCGTCAGCACTTCTTCGCCCAGCCAGGCTGAGGCGAAAGCGCCAAATAACACCGAGGTGACAGAGATCAGCGCGCCGTAGCCACCGGGTAAAAACAGGGCGGCTTGGGAATACAAGGCGTGCGGCCCGGCCACGGCCAAAAAGCCAATGAACATCAATTCACGCCAATGCTCCAGCGGCCAGCGGTGCTTGAGCAAGCGCATGATGAGCGCCAACATCAAGGTGCCCAAAGTCATGCGCAGCCAGGGCGAAAAATTCGGCCCTAGTTGGGGTACTGCAATGCGGGTCAGGATGAAGGAGGCGCCCCACAGCGCAGACAGGCAGGTCAGTTGCAGCAGGTATTTGGCTTGCATGGCGCTTGCCTAGACTGGGCGCATCCCCAATCAGGCCGCGGGTGCTCGCAAACTCTCCAGCGCTTCGTCTAAGCCTGCGGCATCTGCCACGGAGGCAATAAAGGCCTCGCAGGCGGGCAGTGCGCTGGCGCCGCCGGCTTTAAGCTGGGCCATCACCTGGGCAGCCTCTTTGGGATTTGCAAACCCCGTGCTTTGCAAGAGCAGCGCGCCTTTGGCATCGAGCAGTTTGAAATAAAACTGGCCATCGGTCTCGCGGTATTGCTTAAAGGCTGCGCTGGCGGCTTTGGCCGCTTTAGCAGGGCCGCCAGTGCTTTGTGCGGCCAAGCCGCGCAGGCCCACGGCCTGGCGCAAGCGGGCCATAAAAGGCGTGGCCACGGCGCGCGCTTTGATAGCGCCTTGCAGCAGCATCGCCTCCACTTCTTGCGGATGCTCCATCAGGTGCTGGTAGCGCGCGCGCATGGGCGCAATTTCTTGGTCTATGCGCGCATAGAGCTTTTCTTTGGCAGCAGCCCAGCTAATGCCTTGCGCAAATTCCTGGGCAAAAGCGGCGGTTTCTTCGGGGCTGGCAAAGGCCTGGTAAATCTGAAACAAGGCCGAGCCTTCGGTGTCTTTGGCTTCGCCCGGCGCGCGCGAATCGGTTTTGATGGTGGCGATGAGTTTTTGCAATTGCGCGCTGCTAGCAAACAGCGGGATAGTGTTGTCGTAGCTCTTGCTCATCTTGCGGCCATCCAAGCCAAGTAAGGTGGCCACACTTTCTTCAATGGCCGCCTGCGGGGCCACAAAATGTTCGCCATAGCGGTGGTTAAAACTGTGCGCCATGTCGCGCGCCATTTCAATGTGTTGCACCTGGTCGCGCCCCACCGGCACATGGTGGGCATTGAACATCAAAATGTCCGCGCCCATGAGCACCGGGTACATAAACAGCCCGGCGCTGACATCGGTATCCGGGTCAGTGCCGGCGGCGGTGTTTTTGTCCACCGAGGCTTTGTAGGCATGGGCGCGATTCAGAATGCCTTTGCCGGTCACACAGGTTAAAAACCAGGTCAGTTCGGGGATTTCCGGGACGTCGGACTGGCGGTAAAACACCACGCGCTGCGGGTCTAAACCGGCTGCCAGCCAACTGGCGGCGATTTCCAGCGTGGAGCGCTGGATACGCTCGGGCTCGTCGATTTTGATCAGCGCGTGGTAGTCGGCCAGAAAGTAATAGCTCTCCACGCCGGGCCGCAAGCTCGCTTGTACCGCAGGACGGATGGAGCCCACGTAGTTACCCAAGTGCGGTGTACCCGAGGTGGTGATGCCGGTTAAAAAACGAACAGTGCTCATGGTGTTTTAGACAAAAAGGCCCAACAATTTAAATCGGAGCGCCGCCGCTTTGCAGCAGGGCGCGCAAGGGGCTGAGCAACACTTCCAGGGCCCCAAAGCTCAGGCCCATCAAAGGCAGCATCCAAAACGTGTTGATGACCTTGGTCAGTACCAGCGCCATCACAATAAAAAAGCCCCAGGGCTCCACGCGCGAAAGCCAATAGGCCTGGCGCATGGGCAAGAGGCCTACCAAAATTCGACCGCCATCGAGCGGCGGCAGTGGGAAGAGGTTGAACACGCACATCACCACATTGACCAGCACGCCGCCTTGGCACATTTTCAGCAAAAAAGGCTCGCTGACTCCGGCGCCTTGGAATACAAACAGGCCCGCGCCCCAAACAATGGCTTGCGCGAAATTAATCGCTGGGCCAGCCAGCGCCACCCAGACCATATCGCGCTTGGGGTGGCGCAGTTGCCCAAAGTTCACCGGCACTGGTTTGGCATAGCCAAACAAAAACGCGCCCGAAGTGCTGAAGTACAGCAGCAGTGGCAGCAAGATAGTACCCACCGGGTCGATGTGCTTCAAGGGGTTGAGCGAGACACGGCCCAGCATCCAGGCGGTGCTGTCCCCAAAGTAGCGCGCCGCATAGCCGTGCGCGGCTTCGTGCAGGGTGATCGAAAAAATCACCGGTATCGCGTACAGGCTAACGGTTTGAATCAGTTGGGCAATATCCACGTGGCGCTTTCAATGAACAGGGCGGGTGTGCCTTACATGCCCAAGCGGGCGGGGTCGCCCCGGCCTCGGCGCACCACCTCGGCTTCGCCCTGGCTCAGGTCGATCACGGTAGTGGGCTCCAGCGCGCAAGCGCCGGCGTCGATCACGCCGTCAATTTGGTGCTCAAAGCGTTCGCGGATGTCGGCGGCATCGTTTAAGGCCTGGCTTTCGCCAGGCGGAATCAAGGTGGTCGCCAGCAATGGCGCGCCATGGAGTTCCAACAGGGCCTGCAGACAGGCGTGCTCTGGCAGGCGCAGGCCTATGGTTTTGCGCGAAGGGTGGCTCAGGCGACGTGGCACTTCTTTGCTGGCTTCCAGGATGAAGGTAAACGGGCCGGGCGTGGCGGACTTGAGCAGGCGAAATTGCCGGTTGTCCACGCGGGCGTAACTGGCCAGCTCACTCAGGTCGCGGCATAAAAGCGTCAGGTGGTGTTTGTCGTCCACACCGCGAATCTGGCGCAGTCGGTCAGCAGCGGCTTTGTCGTCCAGGTGGCAGACCAGCGCGTAACTCGAATCGGTGGGCACCGCCAGCACGCCGCCTTTTTGCAGCAAGGCCACCGCTTGCTTGAGCAGGCGTTGTTGCGGGTTGTCCGGGTGGACCTCAAAAAACTGAGCCACTGCGTCGCTTACTGGATGCGCGCGGCCAGCAATTCCCACACCGGCGTCAAACCACCGGGCAGGTAGGGCAGGGTGCCCAGTTCGGTGTGGCTTTCTAGGGGGCTGTGAAAGTCGCTGCCACGCGATGCGGCCAGCCCGAATTCCTGCGCCGTGGCGGCGTAGGTCACGTACTCGGCAGCCGAATGGCTGCCGGTGACTACTTCCACGCCACGCCCGCCATGGCCTTTAAATTCGGTAAAGAGCGCGAACTCTTCGTTGGGCGTAAATTTGTAGCGTGCCGGATGCGCCACCACCGCCATGCCGCCGGCGCCGGTAATCCAGCCCACCGCGTCTTTGAGCGAAGCCCAGCGGTGCTCCACAAAGCCCGGCTTGCCCTCGGTCAGGTATTTGCGAAAAACCTCGTTGGTGTCTTTGCACACGCCGGTTTCCACCAAATGCCGGGCGAAATGCGTGCGGGAAATCAGGTCGGGGTTGCTCACGTACTGCAGTGCGCCTTCGAACGCGCCTTTGATGCCCACTTTGGCCAAACCGTCGGCCATGTCCTGCGCCCGCAGCCTGCGCCCGCCTCGGGTGCGCTCCAGGCCTTCGCACAAATCCGCGTTGTCGGTATCCATGCCCAGGCCCACGATGTGGACGGTCTTACCCAGAAAAGTGACTGAAATTTCGACGCCCGTCACATAGCGCATGCCCACGGCCTTGGCCGCTGCTGCGGCGCGCGCCTGGCCGCCGATTTCGTCATGGTCGGTCAGCGCCCATAGCTCTACGCCGTGGGAGGCGGCACGTTCGGCCAGGGCTTCAGGGGTCAGGGTGCCGTCCGAGACCACAGAGTGGCAATGCAGGTCGGCG
>JAEMRG010000167.1:1830-4805 GCA_016463455.1 Rhodoferax sp. | reverse complement strand
ATGAAGTAGCGCTGGCGGGCACACCGGAGCTGGAAGATTTCTTTACCGAAGAATATGCGCTCAATTACCTAACCCACCATCTGGGCAAGCCCTTGATTGCTTTTTTGGACGGTATTGTGTTCGGTGGCGGCATGGGCTTGTGCCAAGGTGCGACCCACCGCTTGGTGACGCAGCGCACCAAAATGGCTATGCCCGAAACTTTGATCGGCTTGTTTGCTGATGTGGGTGGCGGTTATTTTTTGAGTCGTTGCCCCGGAGCTTCAGGCGAATGGTTGGCGCTGACCGGCCAGCCTATTGATGCCGCACAGGCCATTGCCTTGGACCTGGCCGATTGGCATATCGAAGCTGCGCACCAAGCTGTCGCATGGGATGATTTGCAAACTTTGGATTGGACCAAAGCCCATGCCTTGGACGCATGGCTGCAAAGCCATACCGTGGCTGCGCAAGCCGGTCCGGCGTATTCCGATATGCAGATATGGGGCCTGATCAATCGCCATTTTTCGCATGCCACCGTAGCTGAGATTCTTCGGTCACTGGATGCTGACCAAGATCCCTGGGCCCAGGAAAGCGCCGCCGGTTTACGCAAGCGCTCGCCCTTGATGCTGCATGTGGCCCTGGAGCATGTGCGCCGTGCACGCACCCTGTCTTTGGCAGAGGATTTGCGTATGGAACGCGATATGGTGCGCCATTGCTTTCACAGCGCGCACCTGGGCCGTAGCGGAGCCGCCACCGACACGGTGGAAGGTATCCGGGCGCTGGTCATCGACAAAGACCAAAACCCCCAGTGGAAGCCTGCACGGGTGGAGGATGTGACGCCGGAGATGGTGGAGCCCTTTTTTCAAAGCCCCTGGCCGGTTTTTGCGCATCCGCTGAAAGACTTGGTATAGCGCCGAAGGCCCGCCAGCGGCTACCGGTGGTGTACCTTCATCGCACGCTCTACCTCCCGCTTGCCCTCGCGGTCTTTGATGGTGTCGCGCTTGTCGTGCTCGGCCTTGCCTTTGGCTAGCGCGATATCACACTTAATCTTGCCCGCTTTCCAATGCAAATTAATGGGCACCAAGGTATAGCCTTTTTGGTCCACTTTGCCGATCAAGCGTTTGATCTCAGCTTTGTGCATCAGCAATTTACGGGTGCGCACTTTATCCGGGCTGATATGGGTGGAGGCGGTGTTCAGCGGGTGAATTTGCAGGCCAATGATGAATATCTCGCCGTTACGCACCACCACATAACCGTCCGTGAGCTGCACTTTGCCTTCGCGTAGCGATTTGACCTCCCAGCCTTCAAGCACCAGGCCCGCTTCAAATCGCTCTTCGAAAAAATAGTCGAAAGCCGCCTTTTTATTGTCGGCAATGCGGGCGGAGGTATCGGGTTTTTTGGCCATGGCGCTCGGGAGAAGGGGGCGACACAGGCTGGTCGCAGGCCCAAAAGCCTTCACTACAATCCGCGCGCAAGGCCCATTCTATGAAAACCGTTCACAAGTCAGTCCTGCTGTGCTACAGCCCGGAGCAAATGTACGCTCTGGTGACGGACGTGGCGCGCTATCCGCAATTCCTGCCCTGGTGCGACCGGGCTGAGATTTTGCAGCAGGACCCCACTGGCATGACTGCCGAAGTCGGTATTGCTTTTGGCGGCATCCACCAAAGTTTTACCACCCGCAATACCCACACCGCCCCCGGCCAGGTAGATATGCAATTGGTCAAAGGACCTTTTTCTAATCTGGATGGGCAATGGCTGTTCTTGCCGGTGGGCGATGGCTCGCAGCAGGCCAGCAAAGTAGAGCTTTCACTGCGCTATGGTTTTTCTAGTGCCACCCTGGGTGCCTTGGTCGGGCCGGTGTTTGACAAGATTGCCGCCACGCTGGTGGAAGCCTTTGTGAAACGCGCGCAGCAGGTATATGGCGATGTCTGAGGACCTAGGCGCTGAAGCTGCAGCAAACGCGGCCACTGCGTCCATTTCGGTTGAGGTGGTCTATTCACCCGGACCACGCTTAGTGCACCACCAATCGGTGCAGCTGCCCGCAGGCTGCCGGTTGGCGCAGGCCTTGCCCGCTATCGCTCAGGCGCTGGGCGTGCAGCTGCAAGTATTGACCGCCCTGGAAGTTGGTATTTGGGGGATTCGCTGCCCTAGAGAGCGCGTGTTGACGCAAGGCGAGCGTGTCGAGTTTTACCGCCCCTTGCGGGTGGATCCCAAAGTGGCCCGGCGCGAGCGTTTTGTCCGCCAAGGTGCCAAGGCCGCCGGCCTATTCGCCAAAAAGCGGCCTGGCGCTAAAGCAGGTTACTAGCCCGCGCTACCGAAGCTGCCCTTGGAGCGGCGCTAAGCCCACGAGTACAATCGGTTTTTTGGAGCTTTGACATGCGCCTTCTCGGCAAAGCGCTCACCTTCGACGACGTGTTGTTGGTGCCAGCGTACTCCCAAGTCCTTCCTAAGGACACCTCTCTCGCCTCCCAGTTTTCCCGCAATATCGCCCTGAACCTGCCCCTGGTATCGGCCGCCATGGACACGGTAACCGAAGCGCGCCTTGCAATTGCCATCGCCCAGGAAGGCGGCATCGGGGTGGTGCATAAAAATCTGACTGTGGCTGAGCAAGCGGCCCAGGTGGCCAAAGTCAAACGCTATGAGTCCGGCGTATTGCGTGATCCGGTGGTCATTACCCCGCATTTCACGGTGCGCGAGGTCATGGCTTTGTCTGACCAATTAGGCGTATCGGGCTTTCCCGTTTGCGATGCTGGCAAGGTGGTCGGTATCGTCACGAGCCGTGATTTGCGCTTTGAAACCCGTTATGACCAGCGTGTCAGCGACATCATGACGCCGCGCGAACGCCTTATCACCGTGCCGGACGGCACCACGTTGGAAGAAGCCAAGGCGCTGCTCAACAAGCACCGCCTGGAGCGCTTGCTGGTAGTCAACGAAGCCTTTGAACTCAAGGGCCTGATTACCGTCAAAGACATTACCAAGCAAACCAGCTTTCCCAATGC
>JAEMRG010000167.1:0-1820 GCA_016463455.1 Rhodoferax sp. | reverse complement strand
AGGGCACCGAAGAACGCGTTGAAGCGCTGGTGCGCGATGGGGTGGACGCGATCGTGGTCGTTACCGCCCATGGTCATAGCAAAGTTGTGATCGAACGGGTGCGCTGGGTCAAGCAAAACTACCCCCATATCGATGTGGTGGGCGGCAATATTGCCACTGGTGCGGCGGCGCTGGCGCTGGTGGAAGCGGGCGCGGATGCGGTCAAAGTTGGCATTGGCCCAGGCTCGATCTGCACAACGCGCATTGTCGCGGGCGTTGGCGTGCCCCAAATCATGGCAATTGATAACGTGGCGACTGCTTTGCGCGGTACGGGCGTGCCCTTGATCGGCGATGGCGGTGTGCGCTACAGCGGCGACATCGCCAAAGCCATAGCAGCAGGCGCCAGCTCGGTGATGATGGGCGGCATGTTCGCCGGCACCGAAGAGGCGCCGGGCGAAATCGTGCTCTACCAGGGCCGCAGCTACAAAAGCTACCGCGGCATGGGCAGCATAGGCGCTATGCAGCAAGGAAGCGCCGATCGCTACTTCCAAGAGTCCAGCACCGGCAACCCCAACGCGGACAAACTGGTGCCCGAGGGCATTGAAGGCCGTGTGCCCTACAAAGGCTCCATGGTCTCCATCGTGTTTCAAATGTCGGGCGGACTGCGCGCTAGCATGGGCTACTGCGGCTGCTCCACGATTGCCGATATGCAAACCAAGGCCGAGTTCGTGGAAATTACCGCTGCTGGTATCCGCGAAAGCCATGTGCACGATGTGCAGATCACCAAAGAAGCACCCAATTACCGAGCGGATTGAAAACCGCTGTTGTCCTGATGTCGCACCAAAAAATACTGATACTGGACTTCGGTTCGCAAGTTACCCAACTAATCGCACGGCGCGTGCGCGAGGCGCATGTGTTTTGCGAAGTGTATCCCTGTGATGTGAGCGAGGACTGGTTGCGCGCTTATGCGCGAGATGGCAATTTAAAAGGCATCATTCTTTCGGGCAGCCACGCCAGTGCCTATGAGGAAGACACGGACAAAGCGCCCCAAGCTGTGTTTGAACTGGGCATTCCGGTGCTGGGTATTTGCTACGGCATGCAAACCATGGCACAGCAATTGGGTGGGCGGGTGCAAAGCGGCAATATGCGTGAATTCGGCCATGCCGATGTACGCGCCCATGGCCATACCGCTTTGCTCGATGGCATACAGGACTACGCCACCCCGGTGGGGCATGGCATGCTGCAGGTCTGGATGAGCCATGGCGACAAGGTCACCGAATTGCCCAGCGGCTTTAAGCTGATGGCCAGCACCGACAGCTGCCCGATTGCCGGCATGGCCAATGAAGAACGCCGCTTTTACGGCGTGCAGTTTCACCCGGAAGTGACCCACACCAAACGCGGCGCCGCCATTCTGGAGCGCTTTGTGCTCGATATCTGCGGCACCCAGGCGGACTGGATCATGGGCGATTACATCTCCGAAGCCGTCGCCAAAATCCGCGCGCAGGTGGGCACTGAAGAAGTTATTTTGGGCTTGTCCGGCGGGGTGGATTCCTCGGTGGCCGCCGCGCTGATTCACCGGGCTATCGGCGACCAACTCACCTGCGTTTTCGTGGACCATGGACTCTTGCGCCTAAACGAAGGCGATGCGGTCATGGAGATGTTTGCCGGCAAACTGCACGCCAAAGTAATACGCGTGGATGCGGCAGATTTGTTTCTAGGTAAATTGGCGGGCGTGTCCGAGCCAGAAGCCAAGCGAAAAATTATTGGCGGCTTGTTTGTGGACGTTTTCAAAGCGGAGGCAGCGAAACTCAAAGCTGGGCAGGGGGGCGCGGGCCCTACAG
>JAEMRG010000166.1 GCA_016463455.1 Rhodoferax sp. | reverse complement strand
TGCATGGCTGCGCGCTGTTTCAGGGCGAGCGCATGCTGATGTTTGTGGAAGACGTGGGCCGCCACAACGCGCTAGATGCTATTGCCGGTTGGATGGCTATGCAGCCCAACGAAAGCACCGGGCAGGGCACGCGCACCGGCATGAGCGCGCATGACAAAGTGTTCTACACCACAGGCCGCCTGACCAGCGAGATGATCATCAAGTCTGCCCAAATGGGCGTACCCATCGTGATCTCGCGCAGCGGCATCACACAAATGGGCCACCAGGTTGCGCAAAGCCTGAATCTTTGCGCCATTGGCCGGGCCACCAACAAGCGCTTTTTATGTTTTAGCGCGCCAGAGCGTTTGGTGCTTGAAAAGGAGCTTGTAGGGGTGCGCTTGAAGCTAGCTTGAGCGGACGCTCGGATGAATCGCCCTGCATCCTTGCTTTTTCGGCTGGTTTGCCAGCGCCAGGACTTCAGTGGCTGAATAATCGATTCAAGTAACCTGGGTCAAAGGGCGCTGAGTTGGAATCCGACAAATCCGGCGTGATAAATGTTGATCACAGCACGGAGCATTCTCTGGCTACCCGCCGCACCGTCAAGGACAAGGTGGCATTCAAGACTGACGTCGCCCGTCTCGCCGTCCTCGCCGTTGAGCCACGTCTTGCTGCCTTTGCCACAGGTGACAGGCAAGCCGTCCAAGCTCAGGGAAATAGACAGTTGCGTATCGTCGTGACTTCCAGCGAAGTCCGCCTTGAAGCGGAGATTCTGCGCGCTTGCGTTAGCCGTCAAGGGGCAGCGATACTCTCGCCTTTTGAAGTGGACCGACTGGGTTTCACATACCAAAGCATCTTCCGCGTAGGCCGGTGCAGCCATGGCGAACATCGATAAAAAAATGATATTTATCCCAACGCGCTTCATCATTGACGACTCCTTTGCGACCGGTCACGCCGGCGTAATTGCAGAACTTAAGGTGCAAATCCAACACCGTAGCCCCATGCATCCAGTCGATCCGGGATGGCATTGAAAGCCAGCGTGACCCGCTCGCCACCTAGATTGACGGGGACTTCATGCAGCAGATAGCTTGGAAAAAGAATCAAGTCGCCGGGCGCAGGCAGAGGCGCGTTCCATTTGTCGGCGTTAAAAGGGCCAGTCTCCATGCTTGCATGCGTGTTGCGAAAAACAAACTCTGCGCCGCCCAGCGGGCGGCTAAAACGGGTGCAGGCCGAAGCGTCGCAAGGGCTGAGATACAGGACACCGGATGCGAAGCAGTTGGCGTGGTTATGCAGCGACTGGCTTCCACCGCGCTGAAGCACATTGACCCACATCTCCTTCACAAGCCAGCGCAAAGACTCGCCAAAAAGCAATTGGCCAAAGGCCTGCAGGTGCGGCCCGATCTGCCCGACCACCGCATCCAGCGCGGTGTCTTCGCCGGGCCTGAGGATGCGCGTGTGCGACAGTTGCGGGGATCGTTGGTTGGCCACCGAGGCTGCCAGCGCTAAACGTTCTGACAGCGCCAGTGCAGCCTCTGCTGAGAGCAAGGCGGGTATTCGCATCACCGGCGTGGGAAAGAGCTCGAAGATTTCGGCCATGTTGCTTCAGCCCGCAATCACTGCTATGCGCGAGAACGTCCAAAACACAGAGATACTGCCAATGCCGTACAAAATCACCCGCCGCGCGCTAGCAGTCCAGGTGAATCGGCGGGTCGCCAGAAGCACCAGCCATGCCAGTCCAATGACCAGCAACTGACCCGCCTCCACACCCAGATTGAAGGTGAGCAATGCCATATTGGCATGCTGCTCGGGCAGTCCAATGTCTTTCAAGGCACCGGCGAATCCCAAGCCGTGTATGAGTCCGAATACAAAGGCCACGATCCCAGGCCAGCGGCGGGTGAGGGTGTCTTTTTGACTCAAGGCTTCCGCGCACACCAGCACAATGGACAAGGCGATGACCGCCTCTACCGGCGGTGGCCGCAGGGTCAAGGCACCTAAGGCGCTAGCTGCCAGGGTCAGGCTGTGCGCCACCGTGAACAAGGTGATGGTGGCCAAAAGTTGACGCCGAAAACCCACCAGAAATAACAAGCTAAGCACAAACAGCAAATGATCGATACCGCTGAGAATATGTTCTAAGCCCAGCACAGCGTAAGTCTGCGCCACCTGCCAGGCGTCGCGGTCGTCGCGCGCAGAGCCGAATAAGCGCACAGAAGATTGATTTTGGGTCAAGGTAAAAGTACTGCGCTGCTCTCCTTGCCAAGTGATGCGCAAAATGACCGCTGAGTAGTTTTTCCCTATCCCCTTGACCGACAGGCTTCCCGCCAGGCCGCGTTCGCCACAGCGAACCGTCCTCGCATCACCCACGCAACCCTCTGGCCAAGCCGGTGTTAGGTCTTGCGAGACGGGCGTATTTTTTCCAGGGATGCCCCAGGCCCAAACGAACTCTTTAGGCGCAACTTCCCGCATCGTCAGATCGGCCATCGTCATCTCGTGGGCACCGACGCCCGCTGCACTCACCAGCAATAGGACGCACAAGACTGCGTGCTTGAGCAGTTGCCTGAAATCGGAAAGCATCACGAGCTCTTCCCTTCATCGCGAATACGGTATTTCTTGGCGATTTCACGTATAGCGTTCTTGGTCAACTCAGATGACGTGATCTCCTTCCAATCGGTGTAAACACGCTCTTTGATCTCGTCGTAACTGACCTCGCGGCCCGGCGTCAAAGCGGTAAGACCTACCGCACGATAGCCTTCTTTACTTTCCAGCACCACCCAGGTGCCAAGGGTTTGTTTGGCAAGTGCATCAGCAAATGCCGCGCCATAACTTTGTACCAAGGTGGGTCTGGGCCTGTCCTTGAAGATACGCAGACTGCCCTCCAATTCGGGGGCCTGTTGACTGTTCAGCGCGGTCACAAACTTCTTCAACTTTTCAGGCGTTGAATCGCTGGCAGACAGTACTGCTTCTTCAAAGCTGAGACGCACAGGCAGGTCATATTGATCGCGCCGCGACTCGAACCATTGGCGCAAACCCGCCTCATCAATTTTTGGCAATGCAAGCCCGGACTGTGTGGCCGTCAAGACTTTGAAAACCACCCTGTCCTTCATCGCCTGATCCCCTCGGTCCATACCCAGTGCCAGCCCCTCTCTGAATAAAACCTCGTTGTCCACCCATCGGTCGGTGAGCACTTTGAGTTCGGCAGCGCTAGGCTCGCGCTTCATGCCCGCCAAAAACGCGCCGCGTGCTTCGTCGTAAGTTGCCTTGGTGATGACGATCTCCTGCGGATCGCCCCGCGTGGACAGCAGAAAATAATCCGCTGCAAAGATAAGGGCACCCAAAACAATGAAGTGGGTCAGCGGTTCGCGCAAGGTGCGCTGTAACCAGGTTGCGGGAGTAGGATGAGTTAGAGATTCCATGGTGCTTATTGCAATTTGACAAGAGGTGTGGCGGGCGGCGAGGATGGCCGAGATGGCGAGGATGACAGGGCGCTACTCAATGAAAATTTGACTTGTGCAGACAGTTGGGGATCGGTCTCCCGAACCGCTTCAGCCAAGGCCAGCAGCGGTTCAGAGGCCGGACGAAAGTCGGGACTTGTGGACACCATGTCCAACAGCGGCAGGCGCAATTGGTCCAGCATGACCCGCGGGTCCGGGTCAGGGCGCACAGTCATGCCGAAGGCAATGTACTTTGCGCGCGCCGCCCAATAAGCCTCCAGCCGCGCAGCGTCAGCGCCCTGATGGGATGCAATCCCATCGGCGGCATGCGGTGCAAGCCGCTGCATCAGCAAGGTGAGCCGATCTCTGGGCGCCTCTTGGGGGGCGTAACTGACCCAAGGTGCCCTGTGGGTGACCACTGGACGGTCGTCCGTGTTGAGGGTGGCGCCACGTACGAAGTCCTTGAGCGCCAGCGGCCCAGCAATGATGCTGCCGAGCACCGCAAACTCATCATCCAGCTTGGCCTGTTTCAAGGCTTTTGCCATGGCCGGCGACATGTCAGATAGGCGGGCGCGAACGGTCTGGATCTGCCACCCGGGTTGATCGGGTCGAGCGATCAGACCAACGACAGGTGTGTCCAGGCTGTTGCTGGCAAGCACGGCAACGGCGTTGGGATACACCTGCAAGAAGGCGGCAACAATACTGCGCAGCGTTTCGATGTCCATTTGATGCAATGCCAGCCATTGGCAAAACAAGCCGCCCGGAGAAAGGCGGGCCTTCACCGCCGCAAAGTGCTCCACGGTGTACAGGCTGCCAGCACCGCTTCTGGCGGGATGGAAGAGGTCGGCCACGATCACATCGTGGCGATCCGTCGCGGACTGAACATAGCGGCGAGCGTCGGCGGCGACGGTCGTGACCGGACTGGCCGACGCAGGCGCACCGGCCTTCAAAGCGAAGATGCCAGCGGCCTCAATGACTTCAGGCAACAGCTCAACCGCTTTAACTTGGATGCGGGGGTCAAGGGCCGCAGCATTCGCGGTGTAGCCTGTGCCGTAGCCGAGAAACAAAGCCGTTCGCGGCGAAGGATGCAGCAGCAGCGGCATTTGCGCCAGACGCGTTTCCACCTGGCCGCTGGCACTGCTGCCTTCCTGAACGCGGTTGTTAATGTGCAGCCGCGCGACACCGTCGGCATCGGCGACCACACTGACGGCGGCCATCACACCCTCGCGATAGGACAACAAGCGCCCGCCCGCAGGCACGTCCACGAAGCGAAGGGGGCCTGCAAAAATAACCAAAACCAACAAACCCCCGGCGGCCAGCCAACCAGCGGGTCGATTCCAGCTCTGCAGAGATCGAAGCGCCAAATACCCGGCTATCAAAATGAACAGCACAGCGCGCGCACCCGCAG
>JAEMRG010000165.1:2698-4840 GCA_016463455.1 Rhodoferax sp. | reverse complement strand
CAGCGTGGCCCCGGCCAGGCGCAGCGGCCCGATGGCTGGAATTTCTGCCTGCATCAGCTCCTCCGCAAAACTATGCTCTTCCAGAATCTGCACTTCGCTCCAGCGTTCGGGCCGGTAAAACTTGGCCACCACCGCGCTACCGTCCTCCAGTTGCACTTGGTACACCCGGTTTTCATAGGAGGACAAGGCGGTCAGGCGGCCGTCGCCGCGCAGACCGACCGATTCGAGGGCGTCCAGGACCAGATCGGGCGTCAGCGTTTCAAAAACATGGTGCATACCCTGATTGTCAGTCCTTGACCCTTGCCCTAGGCTTGCTTCCAAAAATGTGCAACTGGCCCGCAGAAATTGGAGTTTGCTATGGGATTTAATGACGTCATTACCCTGCAAGGGGGCTTTGCCCCGGTGGAAGAAGAGATCACGGTCGAACTGACGCAGGTGCAGGGCCAAATTCCGCGCGACTTGCATGGCATGCATGTGCGCAACGGCCCCAACCGCCGCTTCGAGGCGCCGGGGCGTTACCACTGGTTTGACGGCGACGGCATGCTGCATACGGTGCGCTTTGAAGGCGGCCGCGCCTATTACCAAAACCGCTGGATTCACACCCAAGGCTTGCAGGAAGAAACCCAGGCTGGCCACGCCTTGTGGCAGGGCATCAAAGACCCGCCGCGCAAAGACCGGCCCGACATGCCGCTCAAAAACACGGCCAACACCGACGTCAAATACTTTGCCGGCCATTTGCTGGCCATGTGGTACTTGGGCGGCGAGGTCTATCGCGTGCGGCCGGGCGACCTGTCCACCGTGGACACCTTGGCGCTGGACCCGCGCCTGGCCGGTTTGCATATTTCAGCGCATTCCAAAGTCGATGAGCGCACCGGCGAATTCATCTTTTTTTGCTACGGCAAAGAGCCGCCTTATATGCACTACGGCGTGCTCGATAAAAGCGGCGTGCTCAAAACGCTGATCCCCGTGCCCCTGCCCGGTCCGCGCCTGCCGCACGACATGGCGATCACGCGCAACTACACCGTGCTGCACGATTTGCCGCTATTCCAAGATCCGGTGGCTGCGGCTGCCGGGCGCCACAAACTAGCGTTTTACCCCGATCTGCCTTCGCGCTTTGGCGTCGTCCAGCGCCATGGCAGCACCCAAGACATCCGCTGGTTTGAGGCCAGCCCCACTTATATGTACCACGTCGCCAACGCCTGGGAAGAGGACGACGGCCAAGGCGGAATCGAAATCGTCATGACCGGCACGCCTTTTAAGCCCCAGCGCGATAACCGTGGGCAGCCCGATGCCGGCGGCCTGCCGCGGTTGATTGCGCAACTGGGTATCGATTGCATGTTTTACGAATGGCGCTTTAATTTGCGCACCGGCCAAACCCGCGAGCGGGTGCTTGACGATGTGCTGAATCAAGAATTTCCCATCATCAATAGCGCACGCATGGGCGAGCCCACGCGCTACACCTGGAACATTCTGATGGGCCGCAGCGAGCAGCCCGAAGACCCGCGCTTTTGCGGCATCGCCCGCCACGACCGTTACACCGGCACTTGCACCGCCTACCACGGCGGCATGCACCAGTGGCTAAGCGAACACAGCTTCGCCCCCAAAGATCAACACATCAACGAAGACGACGGCTACCTGGTCGGCTTTGTGTGGGACGCCGAAGAAGCGCGCTCCTATGTGAGCATTTTTGATGCGGCTAACGTGGCCCAAGGGCCCGTCGCCCGCATCGCGCTACCGCAGCGCGTGCCCAATGGCTTTCATGCCACCTGGGTGAGCAACGCCAGGCTGGCGCGGGGCTGGTAAAGCCGGCTGTACCCGGACCTAGATGGGTTTTCGCCAGTGCTGTTTGTGACAGGTTTTTATGGTTTTTGATCTAGAGGAACAGCGCGACGCTTGGACGCTCGACCCGCTTGTTCACCATTGCAACCACGGTTCCTATGGTGCGGTGCCATCGACGGTGCGGGACCTGCAGCGTGCAGTGCAGGATCATGTTCAAAAAAATCCGGTGCGCTTTTTTGCCCGCGAAGCGCAAGACCAAGTGGCCGCTGCGCGAGCAAAAATTGCAGCCTTTCTGGGCCAGCGGCCCGAGCAGATTGCCCTGGTGCGCAACGCCACGGAAGCGGCCAGCACCACCTTGCGCGG
>JAEMRG010000165.1:0-2688 GCA_016463455.1 Rhodoferax sp. | reverse complement strand
GCGATGAGGCGATTGTGTTGGACCAAGAATACGGCGCCGTGGTGTATGCCGTGCAACGCGCTTTGGCCAGCGCAGGCGGGGTTTTGCGGGAAGTTGCCATTCCCATGGATGATGATGCGGCGCAGATCGTGGCCCGGGTCGAGGCGGCGATCAACACGCGTACCCGCTTGCTGGTGGTGGACCACATTACGTCAGCCACCGCGCGTATTCTTCCCGTGCAGCAACTGGCGGATTTGTGTCGGTCCAAAGGTATTGCGATCGCCGTGGATGCCTCGCATGCGCCTGGGCAATTGGACCTGGACTTGGATCGCTTGGATGCCGATTTCTGGTTTGGAAATTTGCACAAATGGGTGTGTGCTCCATTGGGTAGTGCGGTGTACCGCATTGCGCCACGCTGGCAGGCGCATATGCGTCCGCTGATCGTTTCCTGGCGCGATGCAGAGGACTATCCCGCACCCTGGGACATGCTCGGTACCGTGGATATCAGCGCCTGGTTGGCAGCACCTGCTGCGATTGATTTCTTTAACCGCCTGGGCTGGGAGCGAGTGCGCGCGGCGAACCAGGCACGCATGCGTTACGGGCGCGACCTGGTGCTGGCGGCCCTGGGTCTTTCAAAAGACATCTTGCCGCCCGATGCCATCGCTATGGGCCTGGTACCTTTGCCCCCGATGGAAGGGGGTCGCGCGGCCTGCGCCGCCTTGCAAAAGCGTTTGGGTGAGGTGTATCGGGTCGAAAGTGCGATAACCACTTGTGCGGGTGCCTACTATCTCAGGGTTTGCGGGCAGCTGTATAACAGCGCGGCGGACTATGAAGCGCTAGCCAGCGCCATAGGCACCGAGCTGCGGGGCTAGCAAATGCCTACCCTATGTACCCTCGGCCGCACGGCGAACAAATGGCCTCATCTTTGCACCCATCTGGAGATGCTAAGAGCGGCCTAGGCCTATTGCCCGAAGCGTTTGCGCGTCAGCGCCAGCGCCAGCCAGAAAGAAACGACGGCATAGGCCACCAGCACACCACCGTGGTGCAGCACATTGCTAGGCCATTGGTCCATAAACAAAGGTCGCACCAAGGCCACCGCGCTGGCCAGCGGTAGCCAGTCGGCCACCGCGCGTACCAGGGGCGGCAATTGCTCCAGCGGGAAAAACACGCCGCCTAAAAACATGGATGGCGTGAGGAACAGCGTGAAGTAATAGGTAAAAAAGTCATAGCCCTTGGCCAGCGCGTTAAACACCAGCGCCATCGAGCTAAAGGTAATGCCCACACCCAGCAGCACCGGCCAGGCCACCAGCAGCTTGGGGCTGTGGCTGATTTGCAGCGCCAGCATCACGCCCAAAATCGCCGTCACGGTAAACAGCGCCTTGAAGGCGGCCCACAGCATTTCGGCCAACACAATATCGTCCAAACCCACCGGCGCGTTCATGATGCCGTCCCAGGTCTTTTGCACATGCATGCGCGAGAAGGCCGAGTACAGCGCCTCGAACGAGGCGGCGTTCATCGCGCTCATGCAAATCGAACCGCTGGCCAGGAACAAGATGTAGGGCACGGTGGTGCCATTGATGGTGAGCGTGCCCACCAGCGCGCCCATGCCGTAGCCAAAAGCCACCAGCCACATCAGCGGCTCGGCAATATTACCCAGTAGGCTGGGTATGGCCAGCTTGCGCCAGACCAGCAAATTGCGTTGGAAGACGGGCCAAAAACGCAGCGTGGGCCGCGGCATGCGCCAAGGGCTTTGTACTTGCGGTGGGTGTTGCAGGGTGGTGCTTTGCATTCAGGCTTCCTCGCGGATCTGGCGTCCGGTCAATTTCAAAAACAGGTCTTCCAGGTTGGCCGGGCGGTGCAGCGTGCGCAGTTGCGGGTGTGCGGTCAACCCTTGCAAAAGCTGCGCGGCGCTGTCGGTATAAAAAAACACGGTCTCACCGCTTACTTCCACCCGCGCGGCCAGCGCCCGCAACGGGCCTTCGGCTGTGGCCAACGCCCCGGCGCCAAATACTTCCACCACGTCGGGCTCTAGGAACTGTGCAATCAGGTCGCGCGGCTTGCCCTCGGCAATCTTTTTGCCATGGTCCAGCACCAAGAGGCGCGAGCAGAGGCGCTCGGCCTCGTCCATAAAGTGGGTGGTCAGCAAAATTGACTTGCCTTGTTGCAGCAGCGCTTGCAGACGCTCCCACATCAGGTGACGGGCTTGCGGGTCCAGACCGGTGGTGGGCTCGTCTAGCAGCAAAAGGCGGGGGTCGTTCACCAGGGCGCGTGCCAGGCTCAGGCGCCGCTTCATGCCGCCAGACAATTCGCCCGGCTTGGCCTTGGCTTTGCTGGTGAGCGAGGCAAACTCCAGCAGCGCCGGTATGCGCTTTTGAATATCGCGGTCCTTCAGCCCGAAATAGCGGCCATAGACCAGCAGGTTTTCTTCGCAATTGAAGTCTGGGTCTAGGGTATCGAGCTGCGTGACCACCCCGATCTGCGCCTTGATGGCCAGCGCATCGCGCGGCATCTGCAGCCCCAGCGCGCTGATGCTGCCGCCATCGGGCGCTGTCAGCCCCAGGCACATACGCACCGTGGTCGTCTTTCCGGCCCCATTGGGCCCGATCACCCCCAGGCATTCGCCTGGTGCAATTTCAAATGACAGGTCATCGACCACGGTATGGGCGCCAAAGCGCTTGGACAAATGCTGCGCGGAAAACAGCGCGGTGC
>JAEMRG010000164.1 GCA_016463455.1 Rhodoferax sp. | reverse complement strand
TAGAGGCCAATGGCCGCAAGATCCCCTACGACATTCGCATGGGCGTGTGGGTGACGGTAGAGGCCGAGACCGACTACATCAAAAATTGCTTTGAAGAATATAACGCCCACACCGACCCGAGTGGCCGCTATTTCACGCTGTACAAGCGCTGGCACCTGATCGGCCTGGAAGTGGGCATGTCGGTCGCCAGCGTGGCGCTGCGCGGCGAACCCACGGGCGTGGCCACCGGCTGGAATGCCGATGTGGTGGCGACTGCCAAGCGCGATCTGCAGCCTGGCGAAATTTTGGACGGCGAAGGCGGTTACACCGTCTGGGGCAAATTGCTACCGGCTGATACCTCGCGCAAACTCGGCGGCTTGCCGCTGGGCTTGGCGCACAACATCCAACTGTTGCGCCCGGTGCGCCAGGGCCAGTCTTTGTGCTGGGACGATGTCGCAATTGACACCAGCACTCGCGCCTACCAGTTACGACGCGAAATGGAAGACCATTTCGCCGTGCCGCTGGCGAAAGCGGCTTAGCCCTTAGCGCAGCCAGTCCAGTATCAGCTGGTTAACGGCTGCGGGCTGCTCGCGGTGCAAAAAGTGGCCGGCGCCGAGCACTTCTTGGTAGCTGTAGCCTCCGGTGAAATACGCATCCTGATCGCGCATCAGCTCGGCGCGCAGGTCTTGTGCGCCGCACAGGGCTAGCGCGGGTACGGTAATGGGGCGGGCCATCTGGGCGCGCAGTGCGTTGAGCGCGGGGTCGCCCTGTGCCGGGTCAAACATCGCGCGGTAATAGCCCAGCGTGGCTTGTAAAACACCAGGCTGGCGCAAACAGTCTTTCACGCTTTGGATGTGCTGCCGGTCCGCGTAACCTGGCGCACACCACTCACGCCACAAGTAATCTATAAACGCCATGTCATCGGCCAGCAGCGCTTTTTCAGGAAAGTCAGCCTGTTGAAAAAACCACCAGTGAAACGAGCGTTGCACATGCTTGGGGTCCAGCAAATGCGCAGCCACGATGGCCGGATGCGGCACCGCCATCAGCACCGCTTTGCGCAGCAAATCCGGGCGTGCGGCGCACAAGGCATAGCCGATGATGGCGCCCCAATCTTGCCCCACAAAATGCATCGGCTCGCCAACGCCTAGGGCCTCGATCAGGCAGGCTAGGTCTTGTACCAGCGTAGCCTTGTCGTAAAAGCCTTGGGCCGGTACGGTGGTCGGGTGGTAGCCGCGCAAATAGGGCGCAATAGCGCAAAAGCCTGCTTGCCCTAAGGCATCCATTTGGTGGCGCCAGGTGTGCGCAGTGTCTGGGAAGCCGTGCAGCAAAAGCACCTTAGGGCCGCTGCCCTGCTTCAGGCAATGAAACTCCAGGCCGTTGGCATGAACTTGCAGCATGAACTACTCTCGAGTTTAATGATGCCACCGCACCCTACTCGGGCTGACTGGGTGGCAGCCTGCCAGCATAGCGCGCTTTGCCGGCGTCGCTAAGTCGCTCTAGGCGCTCTGCGGCTGGGACTCCAGCGTATCTAGGTTTGCTGCGTCCTGCCACAGGCTGCTCGCACCCAGGCCGAACAGACCAATAGCCATACCAATGTGCAGCAAGTCGCCGGGTACCAAGCCGGGCACCACAGTGGCTTTGGACGCAAACAGCAGCAGGCCTGCCAGCATCAGCGCCGTGGTCAGCGCCGTCGGCCAGCGGCCCCCGCGTGCCAGACTGATCAACATCGCGACCACCGAGATGACTGTTAAGGCATCAACCAGCACCCGCTTTTGCGCCACGCCCACCGCCAGCACACCCAGCACTGCCATACCGATAAAAAAGATAGAGGCAAACTTCAACTGCCGCGTCGCTGCGGCATCCGGCCACAAGACGGCCACCGCCAGCAACGGAAAGGCGGCGCAGGCGCCCAGCATGGAAACAAACTGGTGCCATTGCGGAATCGGATACAGGCCCGAAAAACGCAGCACGCCCAACACCGCAGCGAGGCCCAGCGTACCTGCCGCAATGCGCACGCCTATGGGCAGGCTGGCGCGGGTCAGCAGCCAGAGGCAAATCAGCGCCAGTATGCCGTCGGTATAGGCCAGGCTAGGCATGGGCGGCTTCCATCACCCGTGGGCGCTGCCACAACCAGCCGATAAGCAAATAGGCCAGTAAGGCTGCTGCCGAATAACTCAGCGCCTTGTCGGGCGCTAGATTTTTTTGAATCAGCAAAAAGTGCGACAACACCGCCAAACCCAGGCCGCAGGTGAACACACCCAGCCCCTGCATCCAGCGCGGCGCAGGGGTGTCAAAGCGTTCGAATTTTTCGGGCACAAATTCCGGTGCCGGGGCGGCGCCCGGCGGCAGCCAGGACGGTCCGGCGAACACGTACATGAGCTTGTTGCGCCAGCTTGGGGTGCTGCGGATTTGCTGCCACATCAGGGTGTAGTGCTGCACATTACCCCATATCGGGTTCCAGCTTTGCAGCGGCTTGCGCACACCATAGACCACGGGCTCGTCCTCGCGCTCGTCGGCATAGGTGCCAAACATACGGTCCCACACGCTAAAGATGCCACCGTAGTTTTTATCCAGGCAATAGTCGTTTTGCCCATGGTGCACGCGGTGGTTAGACGGTGTCACCAAAAACCACTCCAGAAATCCCAGGCGCCCCACTAAGCGGGTGTGTACCCAGATTTGATACACCAAATCGATAAAGCCTACAGTCAGAAACACCTTGAGTGGAAAACCCAGCAAGGCTAGCGGCACGTAAAAAACCCATTTGAAATAAAAACCGGTGGCCGACTGGCGCAAGGCGGTAGATAAATTGAATTCTTCGCTGCTGTGGTGTATGACATGCGCCGCCCAGAACAGATTGACTTCGTGTCCGCTGCGGTGCACCCAGTAATAGAAAAAATCGTACAGCACCAGCGCCAGAATCCAGGTCAGCGGGTTGCTGGTATCCCATTCGAAGGCACCATATTTATCCAGAATCACCGAATACATATAGACGCTGATACCTGCGCCCAGGGTGATTACAAATTGGCTGATCGCGCCCGCATTGAGCGAGGTAATCGAGTCTTTCAGCCGGTACACCTGCAGGCCGCGCCGGCGAGCCACCCACAACTCGATGCCTATCATCAGCAGGGCAATCGGGATCACAAATATAAATGGTTTCATAGCAGTCTCTCTTTATAAATTTTGGCCGCGCCTCGGGCGGATTTCGCTGAAAAGGATTGTGCCTCATTCGAAAACCTGGTTCAGGCCCAGGGCTAAAGCAAATATTCTCCGCTTTTGCCTCATTTGCGGATGTTTCTAATTGATGGATGTAATGAATAAGGTTTAAACGTTGGCAGAATTTCTAAAAATTGGACATAATAATTTTTATTACTGGCGTTTTCGCTAGGTTTCATGGCGCGGAGATCTGTTTCCGTCTCCGGCTTGGCGATCGGGCAGAGAGTGGCAGACCTCTGGCCAAGGGTAAACATCCTTGTGCCGCGCGGGCAAATCCCCCACCATTCGGCGGTGGCCACTGCCGCGCTCGATAGATGTGTGCCTGGCCCCGGCTCCAGTTGGGGCACATGTATGAAAGGAAGCCATCATGAAAACTACCGGACATTTTTTGGCCGAAGGCCATCGCCTCATCCACGCTATCAGACCGGATGCTACGGTTCGTCAAGCGCTGGAGCTGATGGCGCAAAAAAATATCGGAGCCTTGCTGGTCATGGATGGCCCGCACTTAGCAGGCATTTTTTCGGAGCGCGACTATGCGCGCAAAGTAGTACTCCAGGGTAGAAGCAGCAGCGATGCTTTGGTACAAGACATCATGACTGCGCAAGTCATCACCGTCCAGGCAGCGCAAAATATCGACGAGTGCATGCAGATCATGACCGATAAGCATGTGCGGCACCTTCCCATCATGGAGGGCCAGCGCGTCATCGGTTTGATCTCTATCGGGGATGTCGTGCGCGAAATGATGGATCATCAGAAAGTCATCATCGAACAATTGCAAAGCTACATCGCCGGTTGACAATGCGGCGTCCGAGGGCGTGGGGGTTGCGCTTGACTGCCCATCAGGCCAAACAGCAGCAGGGCGCCTGCCAACAGGGTCAGCCATTGGACGGCGCGGGGCACGCTGCTGCCCGGCTTAGCCATGCATGCCTAGGTCAAAAGATGGCGGTATGCGCGGCGTTAGCTGGACGGGTTGGCTGCTTAGTCTTTGGGGCGCGCCATTTCGGCTTTGCGCTCGGCGGCCACTTGTTGCGAACTGGCGCGCTCGCCCACCAGCTTTATATAGGGCTTGTAGTCCATGCCGGCGGACAGCAGCAGGTCGTCGCCATAGGCCGCTTTGCTGGCCATACCGATCAAGGGCAGATTGTTAAAGGCCACGCAGTCGGCCAGCGTGAAGCTGTCGCCCGCCACGTAGGGCGCGAATTTCACCAGGCGCTTGAAGGCCTCGATATTGCGCACCAACTGCTTGAGGGTGTTTTCTTTGTGCTCATTGCTGATGCTGCCGCCGAAAAAGACCGCAGGGTACAAATCGCGCGCCACCAGCTCCAGGTGCAGATTGATAAAGGTGCATAGCTCGCGCACTTTGGCTGCGGCAAAGGCATCTGCAGGCAGCAGCGGGTGGGCGGGGAATTGCGCCTCCAGGTAATCCAAAATCACCGGCGTCTCGCACAGCGACCCCTGTGCGGTGCGGATAAACGGAATCTTGCCCAAGGGCGAGGCCGACAACACTGCCTCGTCCTTGCTGCGAGTCATGACACGCTCTTCGGCGTAGGGTATTTGCTTTTCTAGCAAAACCTGTTTGACGACGTTGAAATAATTAGAAACGGCAAAGCCGCACAGCGTGATCATGGGTAGGGTCTCCTTGGGGCATTAGA
>JAEMRG010000163.1 GCA_016463455.1 Rhodoferax sp. | reverse complement strand
CTCCAACATGCAACACAAGCCGGTCCGGGGCATTATTTACCTTTGCATGGGGGTGCTGGTTTTCTCTTTGCAAGACGCCATCATCAAGCAAGTCAGCGGCAGCTACGCCTTGACCGAAGTGGTATTCATACGATCTTGTGTGGCGGCGCCCATTTTGTTGGCATTGGTATGGCGTCAGTCGGGCTGGCGTTCCTTGTTTGCCTCGCACCTGGACACGCTGGTGCTGCGCGCGATGGTCATGTTTGGCGCCTATGCGGCCTATTACATGGCCTTTCCGGCTTTGCCTTTGGCTGATGCCGTCGCCCTGTATTTCACCGTGCCCTTGTTCGTGACGGCGCTGGCCGGTCCGATGCTGGGCGAGCGCAATGGCTGGCCGGTTTGGGCGGCGGTAATGCTGGGTTTTGTCGGCGTGATGGTCATGCTGCAACCGGGTACCGGCTTGTTCAATCCGGCCGCTTTGCTTTCCCTGCTGGCGGCCGTGTTTTACGGCCTGGCCATGCTGCTGGCGCGCAAGCATGGCTCCAGCCTGTCTGCGGCGGTCATGGGCTTTTACCAGAACGCGGTGTTTTTGGTGGGGGCCGGACTGGTGGCCTTGCTGCTGCACCTATTGGGCATAGCGCACGCGGTGCACCCCAGTATTGCCTTTGTGGTGCGGCCCTGGACGGTGCCCACGCTATTTGACGGTTTGATGATTGGCTTGTGCGGCGTGGTGGCCTCCATCGGCATCATGTTTTTGACCAGTGCCTACCGGGTGGCGCGAGCCAGCACGGTGACGCCGTTTGAGTACACCGGTATCTTATGGGCGCCGCTGTGGGGATTTTTGTTTTTCAATGAAGTACCGCGCGCCACCACGGTCGCAGGCGCCGCCGTGATTGTGGTGGCCGGACTGATTGCCCTGCGCATGGCCAAGTCGGATGCTGCGCCCGACGACCCATCCGGCGCCCAGGCGAAAGCGCCATCCCCAACCCAAGCCGCAGTCGATGCAGCCATCAGTGCAAAGTAAAGCCCTTATGACGCCAGGCGCAAATTACGCCATATCCGACCTGCAACGCGAAAACGCAGACAGCCTGTCTGGCCTAGTCCTGTTGCAGTTCGGCACCAACTGGTGCGGCCATTGCCAAAACGCCCAAGCGCTGATTGAGCCGGCAATGGCCTCCCGCCCGGATGTTGCGCGCTACTGGATTGAAGACGGCGCGGGCCGGCCTCTGGGCCGCTCCTACCGGGTTAAACAATGGCCGACGCTGGTGCTATTGCGCGATGGGCAGGAAGTAGGGCGCTTGGTGCGCCCGCAGGAAGCTGCGCAATTGTTTGATTTGCTAAAGGCTGCAAGCGCTTAGTCGCGTATGCATATGGGTTGCCGCGTTAGGCCATAGGAGAGGCTTGGCAAGCGCTTTATCGCGCGTTGGTGCAAACGTAATTGAACTGCGCAATATCCAGTTCGCCATTGGGTACCGGAAAGTAGTCTGGTACCGAGGTGAAGGAATACAGCGGATCGCCTTTACCCAATTTACCCGCCATGATGACGGTCTTGTCGGTGCGGTGCATGCCTTTGCTGCAGTCAAAATTCTTCAGCTCTTTGATGGAATTAAAGTCCACCCAAGAAACAGGCGGTGGGAAGCGCTTTTTTTGCGTTTTCGCGTAGTCGCCCATGATCCAGGCGCTAGCGATATTGCCACTGCGCCGCATGGACTGCGGGTCCACATACATGATGAAGTCGGGCGACTTGCCTATGGCAACCCAATCGGCCCAGGCGCTGCTGGTGGACAGCAAGAAAAGTAGTGCGAATCGCAACATCTTCCAACTCCTGGCCATACAAGATGGCCTGATCTTTCTAGGTTCTTGTTAAGACGCTCTGCGTTCGCGCAGCGCGTAGCGATGATTCAAGCTATGGCTTACTTCAAAATATCACCGATACACAGGTACTTGATTTCCACATAGTCGTCGATACCGAAGTGCGAGCCCTCGCGACCCAGACCGGACTGTTTGACGCCGCCAAAAGGAACATGCTCGGTAGCCAATATACCGACGTTGATGCCAACCATGCCGTATTCAAGGGCTTCGGCTACGCGGTAAATGCGGCCGATGTCGCGGCTGTAGAAATAGCTGGCCAGGCCAAACTCGGTTTTGTTGGCGGCATCGACGGCTTGCTGCTCGGTCTCGAATTTAAAGATGGGCGCAAACGGACCAAAGGTTTCTTCGGTGGCACATTGCATATCAGCGCTGGCACCTGAGATCACGGTAGGCTCGAAGAATTGGCCGCCCAAGGCCTTGCCCCCCGTCTCCACCTTGCCGCCTTTGGCAATCGCATCAGCCACATGGCGCGTGACTTTGGCAACCGCAGCGTCTTCGATCAGAGGGCCTTGCACCACGCCGTCTTCAAAGCCATTACCCACCTTCATGGCCTTGACCTTGGCGGTGAATTTGGCGACAAAGCTGTCATATACCCCAGCCTGCACATAAAAGCGGTTGGCGCAGACACAGGTCTGGCCGGCATTGCGGTATTTGCTGGCCATGGCGCCTTCAACGGCCGAGTCCAGGTCGGCGTCGTCAAACACGATAAAGGGCGCATTGCCCCCCAGCTCAAGCGACATTTTTTTCACTGTAGGAGCGCATTGCGCCATCAGGATGCGGCCCACTTCGGTGGAGCCGGTAAAGCTCAGGTGGCGCACGGTGTCGCTGGCGCAAATCACTTTGCCCACGGCAATCGAGTTGTCGGCGTCCGCCGTGATCATATTGAGCACGCCTGCCGGAATGCCTGCGCGCAGGGCCAGCTCGGCAGCGGCTAGTGCGGTCAGCGGTGTCAGCTCGGCCGGTTTGATGATGACTGGGCAACCAGCGGCCAGTGCCGGGGCCACTTTGCGCGTGATCATGGCCAGCGGAAAATTCCAGGGTGTAATGGCTGCGCACACGCCTATGGACTGCTTGATGACCGACAAGCGGCGGTTGTTGTCAAACTGCGGCAGGGTCTCGCCATTGATGCGCTTGGCTTCTTCGGCAAACCACTCTACAAAGCTGGCGCCGTAGGCGATTTCGCCCTTGGCTTCGGCAAAGGGCTTGCCTTGCTCGGCGGTCATGATGCGGGCCAGGTCTTCCTGGTTGGCCATCAACAGATCAAACCATTTGCGTAGGATGATGCTGCGTTCTTTACCGGTCTTGTTCCGCCATGCCGGCCAAGCGGCATCGGCGGCGGCAATGGCCTGGGTAGCCTGGGTCGGTCCTAGGTTGGCCACATCGGCCAGCTTGTGGCCGGTGGCGGGGTCCAGCACATCAAAACGTGAAGGCCCGGTCACCCATTGGCCGTTTATCAAAGCATCGGTTTTGAGTAGGCTGGGGTCTTTGAGCAAAAGAAGAGGGGAGGGATTTTGGGTCATGGTGCGGGCAGGCTGGTGATTAGCAAAGGCGGTCAGCGCCTGTGGCCCCGACCAAAAACCCCATCATACGACGCCATTTGCGGGCCTCTTGGCGGCAATTTGCCGCGCCCTTAGCACCCGGTTTGCGCGCGAGCGCCTGCGTGCGCCAAACGGGTACAGTGCGCTTTTGGAACTTTTGGACCTGGCGGCACGCGAAACTTATGGCCTTGATTAACTACATCACCCAAATCAACCTGGACTTTGGTGCAGTCTCCCTCCTTCGTGCAGAGTGCGAGCGCGTGGGCATGCGCAAGCCGCTGATCGTTACCGATGCTGGTGTACGCGCAGCAGGCGTCTTGGACAAAGCCCTGGCTGCGCTGGGCGACATCCCCTATGCGGTGTTTGACCAGACGCCCTCTAACCCTAACGAAGCGGCAGTGCGCGCCGCCGTGGCGGTGTTGCAAGCCCATGGCTGCGATGGACTGATCGGCGTGGGCGGTGGCTCCAGCCTGGACCTGGCCAAAGGCGTGTGCATTGCCGCCACCCATCCCGGCCCGCTCAAAACCTATGCCACCATCGAAGGCGGCAGCCCCAAAATCAGCGAGCGCGTGCTGCCGCTGATCGCCGTGCCCACCACCGCAGGCACGGGCAGCGAAGTGGCGCGCGGCGCCATCGTCATCTTGGACGATGGGCGCAAAGTGGGTTTTCATAGTTGGTTCCTTGTGCCCAAGGCCGCTATTTGCGACCCCGAACTCACCCTGGGCCTGCCAGCGCAACTGACGGCGGCCACCGGCATGGACGCGATTGCCCATTGCATGGAAACCTTTATGGCCCCGGCCATCAACCCGCCGGCCGATGGCATCGGCCTGGACGGCCTGGCACGCGGCTGGGCGCATATTGCCCGTGCCACGGAAAACGGTGCGGACCGCGATGCGCGCTGGAACATGATGAGCGCCAGCATGCAAGGCGCCATGGCGTTTCAAAAAGGCCTGGGTTGCGTGCACAGCCTGAGCCACAGCCTGGGCGGCGTCAACCCGCGCCTGCACCACGGCACGCTCAATGCCTTGTTTATGGGCGCGGTAGTGCGTTTTAACGCCAGCGCTGCCTCCATCCAAAACGAGAACCGCCTGCAACGCATGGCCGGCGCCATGGGCATCGGAGGCTGCGACGCCCATGGCACCGAAATCGACGACGCCATCCGGGCCATGAATGCCCGCCTGGGCCTGCCCAGCGGCCTGGCGGCCTTGGGCGTTACCGAAGACCTGTTCGAGCGCATCATCGACGGCGCCATGGCCGACCACTGCCACAAAACCAACCCGCGCATCGCCACACGAGACGACTACCGGGATATCTTGCTCGCTTCTATGTGAGGCTTGCGCGCTTGCGCAGTGCGCTGCCGCGCCCATGCACGGCGATAATGGCCGGTGTTATCCGCCGCGCCTGCCAGGGGCGGTTTTCCTCTCTATTTCTGTATCGAGCACCATTGACATGAGTTCTTCAGCCACCCCGGGCGTCATGAGCGTCGCCGA
>JAEMRG010000009.1:11718-19548 GCA_016463455.1 Rhodoferax sp. | reverse complement strand
CAAAGAAGTTGCGCTCCTTCTTGAGGTCTATCATTTCGCTCATCCAGGGGAAAGGATTCTCTTCATGGGGGAACAAGGCCTCCAAACCAATCTGCGTAGCGCGGCGGTTGGCGATATAGCGCAAATAGCCCTTGAACATAGACGCGTTCATACCCAATACGCCGCGCGGCATGGTGTCTTCGGCGTAGCGGTATTCAAGTTCGACGGCTTTTTCGAACAAAGCCTTGATTTCAGCTTTGAATTCCGCCGTCCACAAATGCGGGTTTTCCGCCTTGAGTTGGTTGATCAAATCAATGCCGAAATTGCAGTGCATAGACTCATCACGCAAAATGTACTGGTACTGTTCGGCAGCGCCGGTCATTTTGTTCTGCCGCCCCAATGCCAAGATCTGGGTAAAGCCCACATAAAAGAACAAACCTTCCATCAGGCAGGCGAACACGATCAGGGACTTGAGCAAGGTCTGGTCGGTTTGCGGCGTACCCGTATGGAAATGCGGGTCCATGATTGCTTCGATAAACGGAATGAGGAATTCGTCCTTGTCCCGGATCGACTTGACTTCGTTGTAGGCGCTGAAGATTTCGCCTTCGTCCAAGCCCAGAGATTCAACGATGTACTGGTAAGCGTGGGTGTGAATGGCTTCTTCGAAGGCCTGGCGCAGCAAAAACTGACGGCACTCGGGTGCCGTGATGTGACGGTAAGTGCCCAACACAATATTGTTGGCCGCCAGCGAATCGGCGGTGACAAAAAATCCCAGATTGCGTTTGACCATGCGGCGCTCGTCCTCCGTCAGACCGTTCGGGTCTTTCCACAGCGCAATGTCGCGGGTCATATTGACCTCTTGGGGCATCCAGTGGTTGGCGCAAGTGGCCAGGTATTTTTCCCAGGCCCATTTGTATTTAAAGGGCACCAACTGATTCACATCCGTCTGGCCGTTGATGATGCGCTTATCCGAGGCGCGCACGCGCTGCGGCGTTGCAGCAGGCGCTGTTTGCGTTTTGGCGGCAGAAGGCGCTGCGCTCGGCATAACCGGTGTATCCACAGCGGCAGCCATGGCCTGCGGGTTCAATGCCGGCGCACGGGTATAGGCTTCGCTGTCCGCATCTAAGGGGTTTACCGCGAAAGGCTGCAGTGCGGCCGGTTTTACTTCTTCATCCCAAGTCAACATAATGGTTCCAATATTTCTAAATTAGCACAGCACGGTCTGGCGTGCCAGTGAGTTAATAAGTCAGCGCTGAAATTTCAAGTCGGTCATTCAAATCCGTACGTCTTCATTGGCAGGCTTCACAGGTAGGGTCGTCTACGCCGCAGAATTTGATATCCGTCGCAGCGCTGCTGCTCATTTCCATTTGCTGCTGGGCCACCTCCGCCGCGGCTGCCAGCAAAGACCCGCCCGAAGGCGCGGTAGCTTGCGATGAGGCCACTGAGTTCATGCGACCCGAGCTGACGGTGGATTTCTCCGCATGCGTGGCCGACATAGTGCGCAAATAGTAGGTGGTTTTCAGACCGCGCAGCCAAGCCAGTTTGTAGGTTTCGTCTAGTTTTTTGCCCGAAGCACCAGCCATATAAATATTGAGCGACTGGGCTTGGTCAATCCACTTCTGACGACGGGCGGCGGCCTCCACCAGCCAACGGGTTTCTACTTCAAACGCGGTGGCATACAACTGCTTGATTTCATGCGGCACCCGGTCCATGGGGCTGAGTGAGCCATCAAAGTGTTTCAGGTCCATCACCATCACGTCATCCCACAAGCCAATGCGCTTGAGATCGCGCACCAGATAACTGTTGACGACCGTGAATTCGCCCGACAAATTTGATTTGACCGACAAATTACCAAAGCAAGGCTCGATCGACGCGTCCACGCCGATGATGTTGGAAATAGTGGCCGTCGGAGCGATGGCCACACAGTTGGAATTGCGCATACCGTCCTTGGCAATCTTGCGGCGTAGCGCATCCCAGTCCATGGTCGATGAGCGGTCCACCTCGACATAGCCGCCGCGCTCTTTGGCCAACATGTCCAGCGTATCCAGGGGCAAAATGCCGCGATCCCACAAAGAGCCTTTGAAGCTGGAATAGCTGCCACGCTCACGCGCCAACTCAGTGGATGCCCAGTAAGCGTAATAGCTGATGACCTCCATGGAGGTATCGGCAAATTGCACCGCAGCGTCGCTGGCATAGGGTATGCGCAAAGCGTACAGACTGTCCTGAAAAGCCATCACACCCAGTCCCACCGGGCGGTGGCGTACGTTCGAGTCGCGGGCTTTTTTGACCGCGTAGTAATTGATATCAATCACGTTATCGAGCATGCGCATGGCCGTGGTGATCGTGCGCTTGAGTTTGTCATGGTCCAAAGCACCCTCTTTGATGTGCTGCAGCAAATTGACCGATCCCAGATTGCAGACTGCCGTCTCGGTATCTGAGGTATTGAGCGTGATTTCAGTGCACAAATTGCTGGAATGAACCACGCCGGCATGCTGCTGGGGCGAACGGATATTGCAGGCATCCTTGAAGGTAATCCAAGGGTGGCCCGTTTCAAACAACATCGTCAGCATCTTGCGCCACAGGTCACCGGCTTCCAAAGTACGTGCAGGTTTAATTTCTCCGCGCGCCGCCTGCTGCTCGTAAGCCACATAGGCCGTCTCAAATTCGACACCGAATTTGTCATGCAAATCAGGCACGTTAGACGGCGAGAACAAAGTCCACTGGCCTTTTTCCATAACGCGGCGCATGAACAAATCCGGCACCCAGTTGGCCGTATTCATGTCGTGGGTGCGGCGGCGATCATCGCCGGTGTTCTTGCGCAACTCCAGAAACTCTTCAATATCCAGGTGCCAGGTTTCCAGGTAGGTGCACACCGCGCCTTTGCGCTTACCGCCTTGGTTCACTGCCACAGCCGTGTCATTCACCACTTTGAGAAAGGGCACCACGCCTTGTGATTCGCCATTGGTGCCTTTGATGCGCGAACCCAGCGCACGCACCCGCGTCCAATCGTTACCCAGGCCGCCGGCAAACTTGGAGAGCAATGCGTTTTCTTTGATGGATTCGT
The DNA here is from genome assembly GCA_016463455.1 of Rhodoferax sp. Taxonomy (GTDB): domain Bacteria; phylum Pseudomonadota; class Gammaproteobacteria; order Burkholderiales; family Burkholderiaceae_C; genus Allorhodoferax. The sequence continues at coordinate 16,505 of JAEMRG010000009.1, read as the reverse complement.
AAATACCATCTAAATCGTCTGGCACCGTCGTCAGGTAGCACGAGGAGAGCTGCGCGCGCAAGGTGCCGCTATTGAACAAGGTCGGCGTACTCGACATAAAGTCGAAGGACGAAAGAATCTCATAAAACTCGATAGCTCGGGTTTCGCGCTCGGCTTCATTGAGCGACAGACCCATGGCAACGCGCATAAAAAAGGCCTGCGGCAATTCAATACGCGTCTTGTTGTGGTGCAGAAAGTAGCGGTCATACAAGGTTTGCAGACCGAGGTAGTCAAATTGCTGGTCGCGCTCTGCATGCAAGGCGCCGCCCAATCGCTTAAGGTCGAAATGCAATAGCTTTTCGTCCAGCAGCTCGTGCTGCACGCCTTTTTTAATGAAGTCAGGGAAATAATCGACATAGGCCTGCTGCATGTCTGCGGCGGGCACGTCTTGGCCCAATACTTCGCGCGAAATCGTATGGAAAAGCAGTCGTGCGGTAGCGTAGGTGTAGTCAGGGTCTTTCTCGATCAAGGTACGCGCCGCCAAAATAGACGCCTTGTACACCTCATCGACAGGCACGCCGTCGTACAGGTTACGCAGGGTCTCAGCAATGATCGGGTCGGCCTTGACTTCGGAGCCTAAATTCGAGCAGGCGTTGCGGATGCGCTCGGTCAATGCCTCCATATCCAAAGCGATACGTTGACCACGGTCCAGCACATGCAAAGTCGGCGCAGCGGGCGCTGCTTGCACCTGCTGCTTGGCGCGTTCCTGCGTACGCCTTTCGCGGTACAAGACATAGGCGCGCGCCACCTCATGGTGCCCGCCACGCATCAAGCCGAGTTCCACCTGATCCTGCACGTCCTCAATATGAAAAGTTCCACCACCGGGACGCGAGCGCATCAACGCGCGAATCACTTGCTGCGTCAAAGCATCCACCGTCTCGCGCACACTGGCCGAAGCCGCGCCTTGGGTGCCATGCACGGCCAGCGAAGCCTTCATGATGGCGACCGCAATTTTGTTCGGCTCGAAGGGCACTACCGAGCCGTTACGGCGGATGATCTGGTAACTGGTCAGCGCGTTAAGGCTGGTTTCATTCGAAAAATGGGCGCTAAGCGGTACGGCCGTCGCGGGCGACTGGGATAGTGTCGAAATTGATTGCATGATTTGCTTTTTTTGATCCGAATAGAGGTCAACGAAGTCCGGCTGGATGAGGCGCGGCGGAATATATAGTGGGCACCGTCGGCTGCCTCCCTACACTATATATGGTGTGCGGCCGGCTGGCAAGCCACTACAGGTAGTGTACCGGCTATGAATTCGATAAAAATGGTGCGAAAGCTGAAAGCCAAGCCAAGCAGGGGCCTTTGCACCAATTTTTCCCCATCGCATGCGCAGCCCGCAAGGCCTGGTTTGGAGCTACTTTCAGCGACTCAATGTCGGCAGCGCAGGGGTTTTGCAGGCATTGGCTAAGCAACAGCGCCAATAGGCTGAGCTTTACGAAAACGGCCCTGAGCCCTTTGCACTGTCTTGGCGCTTGTTGCGAAAAAGCCAAGGGCCGAATTTTTTATCCGCCCGGCAGTTCCAAGTTCAATTGCGAGGCGACATCCGACAAACGATGCCATTCAAAACCTGGCCCTGGATCTATTTTCCGGCCGGGCGCCACATCGCTGTGACCGGCAAGGTGGCGCAAGGGGTATTGTTCAGACAAGGCGCGCAGCAATGTGCGCAGGCCTACGTACTGGGCGGGCTCAAAAGTATCGCCCTCCAGCCCCTCGAGCTCAACGCCAATCGAAAAGTCATTGCAGTTATCGCGCCGTTGAAAAGAAGAGGCTCCGGCATGCCATGCGCGATCCTCACAACTGACAAACTGCCACAAGGCGCCATCACGGCGAATCAAAAAATGGGCCGATACCTCGAGTCCCCGCAGGGTTTGAAAATAGGGATGGGCATCCCAGTCAAGCGTATTGGTAAACAAGCGCTCTACCGCGTCACCTGTGTACACGCCTGGCGGCAAACTGATGGAATGCAGCAACACCAGATCCAGCACCGCACCGGCCGGCCTTGCACCGAAGTTGGGGGAAGCGCAGTGCCGGGCGCCTGCGTACCAACCGAGCGTCCAGGCCAGTCCGTCCGTGGCAAAGCGCTGATCCGAGGGCATGCGTTTTAATTTTTTGCGGCCGCGCCAGTGACGCGCTCAAGACTCATGGAGCCGCTTGTGCGCTGCACTGCAATACACACCGGACTCCCCTTGCGTGGCCTCCTGAGCGACCACATGGGTGCCGCAATGGCTGCAGGCCAGCATTTCGATAGGGCGTTGCGCCGAACCGGGTTTGGGCTCTCGGTCTTTGGCGGCCCGGCGCGTGCGCCATTGCCATGCAATCAGCAAAGCGAGCAGCAGCAACAGTAAATACTTCATACCGACCGGCCCAAAATCACTTCCAACACAAAGCGTGAGCCCACATAGGCCATAAACAAAAAGCCGGTTCCCGCATACAAGAGATAGACCGCCCGCTTACCGCGCCAGCCAAAGCGCGAGCGCCCTAGCAACAGGACCGCAAAAGTCAGCCAGGACAAGACAGAAAAAACGGTTTTGTGGTCCCAGCGCCAGGCATGTCCATGGCCATAGACCAAGTCACCGAATTCATAGCCCACGACCAGCGTGGCTGACAACAACACAAAACCGGCGGCAACAAAGCGATAGGTGAGCCGCTCCAAAGTGAGCAAGGGCAGCCCGCTTTGGGTTTCCACGCCCATACGCATACGCGCTTCAGCCCGGGTCATAAACCAGGCATGGACCGCCGCCGCGCCAAACAAGCCGTAACAGGAAATGGCCACCGCCATATGCAGCGGCAGCCAAGCCGAGGCCGTGACCGGCAAGACCTTACCCGGGAAGAGCCAGGCCAAGACCACCGACAGGGCTCCCAAGGCGCTCAAGGCCCAGCGCGCCGGCAACTGCGGGAAGACCTGACTCTCAACCGCATAGCTCGTGGCAATCAGCCAGGCCGTCACCGACAAGGCGGGCGCAAAGCCAAAACGGGTCGGCACATCCACAAAAGCCATTACCAGCGTCGCGGCATGCGCCAGCCAAGCGATGGCGACCCAGGCGCGGGCAGCCGGCGCGCCCTGGCTGCGCACGAACAGCGCCGGCCAAAGATAGGCCAGGACCGCCAGAATGCTCAAGGCCAAGCCCGGGGACAATGCGCTGTCTAAAATCATGGTGACAGTTTAGCCTTTTGTCCCCCCGCCGGCGACAGGCTAGCGACTGCAGCCTCTGCCAATACCCCACACTGGAAACCTATGGCCTCCGCCCTTACTGACAAACTGTCCCGCCTGGTCAAGACTTTGCGAGGCCAGTCCCGCATCACCGAGGACAACGTGGGGGAGATGTTGCGCGAGGTGCGTATGGCCTTGCTAGAGGCCGATGTGGCGCTGCCGGTGGTGCGCGACTTTATCGCTCGGGTCAAAGAAAAAGCGCTGGGCCGTGAGGTGCTGGGGTCTTTACAGCCCGGCCAGGTCTTGGTCAGCATCGTCAACCAAGAATTGGCAGCCACTATGGGCCAGGGTGTCAGTGACATCAATCTGGCGGTACAGCCGCCGGCCGTGATTTTGATGGCCGGCCTGCAAGGCGCCGGTAAAACCACCACCACCGCCAAGCTGGCCAAGCACTTGATCGACAAGCGCAAGAAAAAAGTACTCACCGTGTCAGGTGACGTGTACCGCCCAGCAGCTATCGAACAGCTCAAAACCGTGACCGCCCAGGCCGGGGCCGAATTTTTTCCGAGCAGCGCGGACCAAAAGCCCGTGGCCATCGCGCTGGCGGCGCTGGACTATGCCAAGCGCCATTTCTTTGATGTGCTATTGGTCGATACCGCCGGTCGCCTGGCCATCGACGAGGTGCTGATGCGCGAGATCCAGGAATTGCATGCCGCCCTGCACCCTATTGAAACCTTGTTTGTGGTGGACGCCATGCAAGGCCAGGACGCTATCAACACCGCCAAAGCATTTAAAGATGCTTTGCCTCTCACTGGCATCATCCTGACCAAAACCGATGGCGATTCGCGCGGCGGTGCGGCTCTGTCGGTGCGCCAGGTGACGGGTGCACCGATCAAGTTCGCTGGCACCAGCGAAAAAATAGACGGACTGGAAGTCTTTGACGCCGACCGCCACGCAGGACGCATTCTGGGCATGGGCGATATCGTGGCCCTAGTCGAGCAGGTTACCGCCGGGGTGAATGTGGAGGCCGCGCAAAAGTTGGCGGCGAAAGTGAAAAGCGGCGCCGGCTTTGACCTGAATGATTTCTTGGGCCAAATCCAGCAAATGAAACAGATGGGCGGCCTGTCCAGCCTGATGGACAAACTGCCGGCGGCTATGGCGGCCAAAGCCGGTCAGGTGGATATGGACAAAGCGGAAAAAGACATCCGGCGCAAGGAAGGCATCATCCACAGCATGACGCCACTGGAGCGGCGTAAGCCGGACCTGATCAAAGCCACCCGCAAGCGTCGCATTGCCTCGGGGGCCGGTGTGCAGGTACAGGAGGTCAACCGCATGCTCAAAGAATTTGAGCAAATGCAGGACATGATGAAGAAAATGAGCGGCGGCGGGATGATGAAAATGATGAAGCGCATGGCCTCGATGAAAGGCATGCCCAAGATGCCCTTCTGAAAGGGCGAAACAACTGATGTGCCCAAGGCCTTAGTCTTGCGGCGTTAACTCGAGGTTTTGCACATCCAGCCCCAGGCCGCTGAGGCGAAGCAGCAAACTGGCATAGGTTTGCGCATCCATGCGCGGCGTGCGGGACAGAATCCATAAATAC
>JAEMRG010000009.1:0-11618 GCA_016463455.1 Rhodoferax sp. | reverse complement strand
ACTGGCATAGGTTTGCGCATCCATGCGCGGCGTGCGGGACAGAATCCATAAATACTCCCGCCCCGGCTCGCTGACCGCCACCCACTGGTAGTTTTCGTCCAGGGCAATCACCCAGTAATCGCCCCACACCGCAGGAATCATCGACAACCATTGCGGGGCGAATCGCACCTGCAATTTAGGCGAACTGGCATTACCTATCTGGCGCGCCGCGCCAATGGCCACATCGATTTGTCCAGAGGCCAGCTTGCAACTATTGACCACCTGCAGCGAACCTTCGCTGCGTAAACTGTATTGGGCGCGCGTGTTGCCGACACATTTTTTCTGAAACCAGTTGGGGAACTTAGCAATCTCGTACCAAGTCCCCAGGTAACGCGGCACTTCAATGGCGCTGACGGTGGGCAGCGGCGCCGCAGCAAAGACGCCACTCGTCCCAAGCAGGCAGGCCAGCGCGATAGCTGCCGCCCACTTAGGACAGGCCATGGCTTGCGCCCTCATGCGTCAAGACTTCGCCGCGCAGCGAATAGCTGCGCGTCTCAGTAATACGTACGTCTATCAATTTTCCAATCAAACGCGCAGGCCCCGCGAAATTCACCACCCGGTTGCATTCCGTGCGACCCATCAACTCGCTGCCATCCCGTTTGGAGGGACCTTCGACCAAAATCCGCTGCACCGTGCCAAGACGGCTCTCGCTGATACGCGCAATACTGGCATTGATGGCAGCTTGCACTTCGTGCAAACGCCTGAGCTTTTCCTCATGCGCCGTGGCATCGGGCAAATTGGCCGCCGGCGTACCTGGCCTGGGGCTGAAGATAAAACTAAAGCTGTTGTCAAATTGCAAGTCCTCGATCAGCTGCATCAGCTTGGCATGGTCCGACTCGGTTTCCCCGGGGAAACCCACAATGAAGTCGCTGCTCAGCGCCAAATCGGGGCGGATGGCGCGCAGTTTGCGCACGGTGCTTTTGTATTCCATGGCCGTATAGCCGCGCTTCATGGCCATCAGGATGCGGTCCGAGCCATGTTGCACCGGTAAGTGCAGGTGGCTGACCAGTTGCGGCAGCCTGGCGTAGGCGGCGATCAGGGAGGGGGTAAATTCATTGGGATGGCTGGTGGTAAAGCGCAGTCGCTCAATGCCGGGAATATCGGCCACGTAGTCAAGCAGGGTCGCGAAGTCCGCCATTTGCCCGCTGGCACCCATCGGCGCGCGGTAGGCATTGACGTTTTGCCCCAGCAGGGTGATTTCCTTGACGCCCTGGTCAGCCAATCCAGCCACCTCGACCAGCACGTCTTCAAACGGCCGATGAATCTCTTCACCGCGGGTATAGGGCACCACGCAGTAGCTGCAGTATTTAGAGCAACCCTCCATCACACTGACAAAGGCAGACGCACCTTCGACCTTGGCTGGCGGCAAATGGTCAAACTTTTCAATCTCTGGAAAGCTGATATCTACCTGCGGTTTATTTTGCAAATTCCGCTGCCGAAGCATCTCCGGTAAGCGGTGCAAGGTTTGCGGGCCAAACACCAGATCCACATAGGGTGCGCGTTCAATAATCGCCGCGCCTTCCTGGCTAGCCACGCAGCCGCCGACGCCGATTTGCGCGCCCTTTTTGCGTAACTGCCGGGCCCGACCCAGATCCGAAAACACCTTTTCTTGGGCTTTTTCGCGCACCGAGCAGGTGTTGAACAAAATCAGGTCCGCCTCTTCCATGACCGTGGTTTTTTCGTAACCATCGGAAGCGCCCAGCACATCGGCCATCTTGTCCGAGTCGTACTCGTTCATCTGGCAACCGAAGGTTTTGATAAAGACTTTTTTATGCATAGAAGTAGCGCGCTATCGGCTCAGGGTTTGCCAGACGCCTGGGCGGTAAAGCGGCAGACGCTTTAGGCCGAAGCAGGCGCAGCCCCAAGGCCCGCCTGGCCAAGTGGGCCAGAGCAGCGGCGGCGGCGCGCAAGGTGCCGAGGAGGCGCAAAAGCGGGGGAACGGGCTGCGCAAGCGACGCAGGAATCCAGCGGTTCATGGTGTTGTCCAGAGGCTGAAGGGAATGAAAAAGGGCAGCAAAGCGCCCTTTAGACCCGTAAATTGGTGGTGATAGGTGGATTTGAACCACCGACATCAGCATTATGAATGCTGCGCTCTAACCAACTGAGCTATATCACCGGAGGCAGAAATTATAGCCATAAGCCAAAAGGAGAGGCCAAGGCTAGCGGTGCGTGAAAACCGGCTGGCGCTTATTCACAAAGGCGTCCATGCCTTCTTTTTGGTCCGCGGTCGCAAACAAGGCATGGAAAAGGCGGCGCTCAAAATGTACGCCATCGGCTAGGCCGCCCTCAAACGCACGGTTCACGGCTTCTTTGGCGGCGCGGGTCGCGAGCTGGGAATAGCCGCAAATCATCAGCGCTGCGGCCAAGGTTTCTTCCATCAACTTATCCAGGGGCACCACGCGGCTGACCAGTCCGGCGCGCTCAGCCTGTACCGCGTCCATCATGCGACCCGTCAGCGCCATATCCATGGCCTTGGCTTTGCCCACCGCGCGCGGCAAGCGCTGCGTGCCACCGGCACCGGGTATCACGCCTAACTTAATTTCGGGTTGGCCAAAGCGCGCGTTATCGGCGGCAATAATGAAATCGCACATCATGGCTAACTCGCAGCCGCCACCCAGCGCAAAGCCACTCACCGCCGCAATGACCGGCTTGCGTACCGTGCGCAAGCTTTCCCAATTACGGGTGATGTAGTCGCCTTGGTACACGTCGGCAAAGCTGTACTGGGCCATAGCGGCAATATCGGCACCTGCAGCAAATGCTTTTTCACTTCCAGTAATCACCATGCAGCCAATGGCTTCATCAGCGTCCCAGGCCTTGAGCGCCTGGCCCAGTTCGTCCATGAGCTGATCGTTCAGCGCGTTGAGCTGCTGAGGCCGGTTGAGGGTAATGATGCCGACTTTGTCGGCTTCGGTGCGGGTTTGGATGAGTTGGTAGGGCATGGTGGCCAAGCGCCTTGATAAGAGGATAGGAGCGCACTATACCCAAGGCATTCACCCGCCAAGCGCCCTGCGCAGGGACTAGCGCCAGGGCATCAAACTGCGGGCCACTGGTCCTCAGCGCGCTTGGGGCAGGCCAGACGCCAGGTCCAGGCATTGACAGGCAAGACCACCGGCAGCAGCAGCAAACGCTTGTCGCGCGATACCAAGGCGCTAAAGCGCTTTTGCTCGCCTAGTAGCGGCGCCACGTCGTCCAGCTTGCTAATGCGCCATTGCGACACACTGCCGCGCCCGGCAGCCAGGCTGACACCCAGCCATTCATCCCCAGCCATGAGGCCAGCCGCCTGCGCTGCCCCACCGCTGAGCACCATTTTGATCTTCACCGCGCCGGCCGCGTCCTCGCTGCGCAGCCCCAAGCGCTGCGCCAGCGCAGCCGGTTCCTCATGCACTTCCAGGCCCTGCCCGCTTAACAAGGTTTTCAGGGGTAATTCGCGGGTGCTGTGCACCCAGGCTTTGATTTCGCCAGTCCATGGGCGACCCGAGAGTTCGCGCAACACTGCAAGCAAATCGTCTTGCGACATCGGCCCCCCTGCACAACGGCTCCATAGCCCGCGCATGACCGCGTCCAGGGTGGTTTTACCCTCCGCGCGCAGCTTTAAATCCAGGCACAAGGCCACCAAGGCGCCTTTGCTGTAATAGCTGACCGTCAAATTGGGCGTGTTCTCGTCCGGGCGGTAGTATTTGATCCAAGCATCCAAACTCGCCTGGGCCACACTTTGCACTAGACGCCCTGGGGTTTGCGCCACCTGATTGATAGTCTTGCCCAGCAGTTTGACGTAGATGGCGTCGTCGATGAGCCCGGCGCGGCGCAGCAGCAAGTCATCGTAATAGCTGGTGAAGCCTTCAAAAAACCAAAGCAGATCGGTGTAGTTTTCTTGCGTGTAGTCGTAGCGCGCAAACGCGGCGGGCCGCAAACGTTTAACGTTCCAGGTGTGGAAATACTCATGGCTTATCAGCCCGAGCAAGGTGGTGTAGCCCTCGCTGGTCTTAGCATCGCCGACACGCGGTAGATCGCGCCGACTGGCGATCAAGGCGGTGGAATTGCGGTGTTCCAAACCACCGTAACTCTCATCAACGGCATGCAGCATAAACACATAGCGCGAAAAAGGAACCCGCTTAGCCAAGCCCTTGGCGGGGGCCGCGCCAGGCGCATGCCAAAAGCAGATCTGGGTTTCGCAAATTTTCTGCGCGTCGCGCAATAGGCGTTCGCCGTCCATGGACGGCATGGCACCGGCCACGACAAAGCGGTGCGGCACGCCGCAGGCTATGAATTCACCACTCCAAAATCTACCCATTTCCACGGGGCAGTCGGCTAATTCATCGTAGTCGGCCGCCAGGTAGCGGCCGAAACCTGCTGCGTCGGTGCGCTGTGGCGACAGCCCGGTGGCCACCTGCCAGCCTTGCATGCTGCGCCCCTGCACCAACTCCAAAACATGGGGTCGGTCGGTCTGGTCTTGCGCCATCAAGCACACACTGGTCGCGTTGAAAAATCCACGCACATCGGTCAAGCAGGCGGTGCGCACCGAGTTATCAAATGCATACACCTGGTAACGCACTTCCAAAGCCAGAGCGCTGTCGCACGCGACCCACCAGCCGGCTTTGTCGCACTGCGTCACCTGCACGGTGCGCCCACCCTGGCTGCATTGCAGACTAAGCAGATGCCGGGAAAATTCGCGCACCAAATAACTACCGGGTATCCAGACGGGCAAGCGCAAAGACTGGCTGCTGGCGGGCGCGGCAATCGTCATCGTGACTTGCCACAGATGCGCCGAGTGGCTGAGCACTTCCACCCGGTAATACACGCCGGCCTGTCCGCTGCGCAGCGAAGTCTGGGAGGAACGTACGCGGCTTGTTGTCATCGGTGACTCCCCTGTGAAACGCTCAGCTCTTAGCCGCCAGGGTCAGCATTTGCTCCACCTTTTTAGCGTCCACCGCGCCGGGAACGCGGCTGCCATTGCTAAACAGCAAGGTAGGCGTGCCATTGATCTTGTGTTTACGCCCTAACTCGACATTGCGACTGAGCGCCGTAGCGTCACAGCCCGCGGCAGCCGACGTTGCGGACTGATCGCGCAACATCCAGTCCAGCCAGGCGGCGACACGGTCTTTAGCGCACCAAATGCCTTTAGATTTTTCTACCGAATCCGGTCCCAGAATCGGGTACAGAAACATATAAACCGTGACGTTATCGACCTTTTGCAAATCACGTTCAAAGCGCTTGCAGTAGCCGCAATTGGGGTCTTCAAACACCGCCATTTTGCGCTCGCCATTACCGCGCACCACGATAAAAGCGTCTTTGAGCGGAAGGCTGTCAAAATTAATGGCCGTCAATTTTTCTACCCGCTCTTCGGTCAAGTTACGCTTGCTGCGGGTATCGATCAAACTGCCTTCAATCAGGAAATCGGCCTTGGCGTCGGTGTAATAAATTTCGCTGCCGTCAACCCGCACTTCGTAGAGTCCGCCGATCTCTGATTTGCGCACTTCGTCAATTTGCTTGAACTGCGGCAGGCGCGCGGGCAGGTTTTTGCGAATCACAGCTTCCTGGGCCCAAGCCGCTTGGGACAGGATCCAGATACAGGCGAGCGCCATCAACGTGTTGCTAATTTTCATAGTGCTTGGTGGGTTAGTGGGAGGAAGCGGGCAAGCCCATGGCCCTACGCGCCACCCATTGCTTGATGGGGCCGCTCTGGGAAAAAGCCGACAAGCCCCAGTTGCGCGCCGAAGCGAGCAAGGGGTTTTGCTGATAAAAAATCTGCTGCATGGCGTCACCGGTGCCGCCAACCAGGGCCAGCGCGGTCTTGCGCTCACGCGCATAGGCGCCTAGCAAACGCATATCGCCCACAGAGCGCCAGTAGGGGCGCGCATCGATTAATCGGGCCAAAGCTGCCACATCACCCAGCCCCAGGTTCAAACCCTGACCGGCCAATGGGTGTACGGTGTGCGCCGCATCGCCGGCCAGCACCCAGGCACCTTGTGCGTTGGTGCCGCACCACTGCTGCGCATTGGCGCTTTGCAATGGCCAGACGCTGCGCGCGCTGGTAAGCCCTAGGGCGCCCAGGGCCCCGCCACTGACTGCGCCCAATTCCTGGCAAAACAATTCGTCCGGCGCAGCCTGCATAGCCTGCGCACGCTCGGGGCTGAGTGACCACACCAGCGCGCAACTACGGCCTTGTTCGCCATCCAAGGGCAGCATGGCCAAAATTTCGCCTTGGCCTTGGTGCTCCGAAAACCATTGATAGGCCACTTGCTGGTGGGCTAAGGTGCAGGCAAGGCGTGCCGCCAGGGCATGTTGCGGATAGGCTTGCACCTCAAAATCCACGCCATATTGCGCGCACGTGCTGCTGGCTTTGCCTTCGCAGATGACGGTCAGCGCAGCGGTACAGGGCTCGTTCATCACGGTCACTAGACTTTGAAAGCCCAGTGCCTGCACCAGCAGCGCCTCCAGTGTCGGTACGTCAACCATCCAATTAAGCGCCGGGACGGCCTGCTCGGAGGCCTCAAATCGCAGTGCGCCGCCCTTGTCGCCAAACACCCGCATGGACAAGACCGGGGTGGCATGCTGCGCATCGGGCCAGCAGCGCAAGGCTTGAAGCAGTTCGCGCGAGGCTGCGTTCAGCGCGTAAGCGCGCACGTCGCTATGCCCGCTGGCGGGGTCTGCGGCCAGTGGATCGACCAGGGCAACGCGCAAGCGCTTGGCCGCTAATTGCAAAGCCAGGGAGCGTCCGACGATACCGGCGCCACGTATGCAAACATCAAAAGGTCGTGCCATATGGCCCATTGTAGAAGCGGCCTGCAAACCCCCAGCCGGTTCGGCCCCATGCCAAGGCGGGCCGCGCGCCAGGCGAAATCCGCCAAGAACGCCTTTATTACAATGCAGTCCGCTCCCGTACACGGCGGGGCGCACTCCATGCCCAAGCGCTTTTTTGCGCGTACGGACCTCCCCGAACGAAGGACTCTCCCATGAAATGCGGCATCGTAGGCCTGCCCAATGTCGGTAAATCGACCCTGTTTAACGCGCTGACCAAAGCCGGCATCGCGGCGGAAAACTACCCCTTTTGCACTATCGAGCCCAACGTGGGCGTGGTCGAGGTGCCCGACCTGCGCCTGGGCCAACTCTCCGACATCGTCAAGCCCGAGCGCGTGGTGCCGGCGATTGTCGAGTTTGTGGATATTGCGGGCCTGGTGGCCGGTGCAAGCACCGGCGAGGGCCTGGGCAATAAATTTCTGGCCCATATCCGCGAGACCGATGCCACGATCAATGTGGTGCGTTGCTTTGAAGACGACAACGTGATCCACGTCGCCGGTCGAGTAGACCCGATTGCTGACATCGAAGTCATCCAGACCGAGCTCTGCCTGGCCGATCTGTCCAGCGTGGAAAAAGCCTTGCACCGCGTGACTAAAACAGCGCGCTCGGGCGACAAAGAGTCCATCAAGCTGGTCGCCATCCTGGAGAAATGCCAGGCCGCCCTCAACGAAGCCAAACCCGTGCGCACCTTGGACTTCAGCAAAGAAGAGGTGCCACTGCTCAAACAGTTTTTTCTTATCACTGCCAAACCCGCCATGTTTGTGGCCAACGTGGCCGAAGACGGCTTTGAAAACAACCCCTTGCTGGAGCGCCTGCAAGCCTTTGCTGCTGCGCAAAATGCACCGGTGGTTGCCATCAGCGCCAAGTTGGAAGCAGAGTTAAGCGAAATGAGCGACGAGGACCGCTTGCTCTTCTTGCAAGAGCTGGGCCAGAGCGAACCCGGCCTGAACCGTCTGATCCGTTCGGCCTACCGGCTTTTGGGCCTGCAGACCTATTTCACGGCCGGCGTGAAAGAAGTGCGGGCCTGGACCATCCACGTAGGCGACACCGGCCCGCAGGCCGCCGGCGTCATCCACACCGACTTTGAAAAAGGCTATATCCGCGCCCAGACGATCGCCTTTGAAGATTTCATCCAATTCCGTGGCGAGCAAGGGGCTAAGGATGCGGGCAAAATGCGCGCAGAGGGCAAAGAATACGTGGTCAAAGACGGCGACGTGATGAATTTCCTTTTCAGCTCCTAAGCATCGTTTTTATTTTCGGAGACCCCCATGCCCGCATTGCTTCCCCACATTGATCCGGACGGATTGCTTGAGTTCTCGGTCGTCTATACCGACCGCGCCCTCAACCATATGTCCCAGCGCTTTCAGGGCGTTATGCGCGACATCTCCGGCATGCTCAAAACGGTCTACGGCGCGAAGTCCAGCGTGCTGGTTCCCGGCAGCGGCACTTTTGGCATGGAAGCGGTAGCGCGGCAATTTGCCACCGGTAAAAACGTGCTGGTCATCCGCAACGGCTGGTTCAGCTACCGCTGGTCGCAGATTTTTGACATGGGCCAGATCCCCGCGCATGCAAGCGTGCTTAAAGCGCGCCGATTGAGCCCGGATAGCCAATCGGCCTGGGTCCCCTGCCCCATCGAAGAAGTGGTAGCCACTATCTTGACCGAAAAACCCGCCGTGGTCTTTGCACCCCATGTGGAAACCTCGGCCGGCATGATCCTGCCCGACGACTACCTGCGCGCGGTAGCCGATGCGGTTCACCAAGTAGGTGGCTTATTTGTGCTGGACTGCATTGCCTCGGGCACGATCTGGGTGGACATGCAAGCGACCGGCGTGGACGTGCTGGTCACCGCGCCGCAAAAAGGCTGGAGCGGATCGCCCTGCTGCGCCATGGTCATGCTCAGCGAGCGCGCCCGCACTGCCATTGACAGCACGACCAGCAGCAGTTTTGCCTGCGACCTTAAAAAATGGCTGCAAGTGATGGAAGCCTATGAAAACGGTACCCACATGTACCACACCACCATGCCTACTGACGCGATTACGCGTTTGCAAGAAGTGATGCATGAGACGCAGGACTACGGCTTTGACAAAGTCTGCGCCGAGCAATGGGACCTTGGCCACAAAGTCCGCGCGCTAATGGAAGGCCACGGCATCCGCAGCGTGGCAGCACCCGGTTTTCAGGCGCCGGGCGTAGTGGTCAGCTACACCACCGATACCGGTATGCACAATAGCAAAGGCTTTTCGGCACTAGGCCTGCAAACCGCCGCTGGTGTGCCGTTGCAATGCGACGAACCAGCGGATTTCATGACCTTTCGCATCGGCCTGTTCGGCCTGGACAAACTGCACAACGCCGACCGCAGCGTGGCACACCTGGCCGTTGCGTTGGACGAGATGGGCTTTAAGGCGCAAAAGGCGGCGTAATGCCCGCCAAATAGGCCGGCAGATCGTGGGCCATCTGCAGTTTTAACGCCGCTTACGTGGCGACTTAGCCTTAGCCGCGGCCTTCTTGGTCGCAGCCCCACTGTTTTTGCCGCGCAGGGCCTTGGCCGCTGGCGCTGCGTTGGCGGGCTTGCCGCGGCCACTGCGCGCGGGCGGTGGCAGCTTATCCAGATGGCTTTTGCCCAGTGGCATCAAGCTGCCTTGCACCAGGCGAAAGTCAATCTTGCGGCCATCGAGGTCCACGCGGCTGACCTGGATATCGACCCGCGTGCCGATGGCATAACGGATGCCGGTGCGTTCACCGCGCAATTCCTGACGCACTTCATCAAAGCGGAAATACTCGCCGCCTAATTCGGTGATGTGTACCAGGCCTTCCACGTACATCGCGTCAAGCGTCACAAACAAACCGAAAGAGGTGGCTGCCGTCACCACGCCACTGTATTCCTCGCCCAAATGCTCGTACATATATTTGCACTTGAGCCAAGCTTCCACATCGCGACTGGCCTCGTCCGCGCGGCGTTCATTGGCGCTGCAATGCAAGCCTGCAGCCTGCCAGGCCAGGCTTTCAGCGCTTATTTTTTTAGGCTTGGCACCGGCTTCCACACCTTTGGCAGACTTACCTTTTTCTAGACGGCGTGCCAGCTTGGCATGGGCTTCACCAGGAAGGGGTAAGACCGGCAACTGGTAGCGGGTATCGGCCAAGACCGCTTTGATGACGCGGTGCACCAAGAGGTCCGGATAACGCCGGATCGGGCTAGTGAAATGCGTATATGCATCGAAGGCCAGGCCGAAGTGTCCGCTATTGGCCGGCGTGTAAATCGCCTGCTGCATAGAGCGCAACAGCATGGCGTGGATTTGCTGCGCGTCGGGCCGGTCTTTGGTGGACTGGGCTATGGACTGGAAGTCGCCGGGCTTGGGGGTTTCACTTACGCTGATACCCAGCCCCAGGGCCTTGATGTAAGCGCGCAGCGCTTCGAGTTTTTCCGGCGTCGGGCCTTCATGTACGCGGAACAAGCCCGCGTGTTTGCTTTGCATGATGAAGTCCGCGCTACAGACATTGGCCGCTAGCATGGCCTCTTCGATCAGGCGGTGCGCCACATTGCGGGTGCGCGGCACAATTTTTTCGATACGGCCGTTTTCGTCACACAAGATTTGCGTCTCTGTGGTTTCAAAGTCCACGGCGCCACGCTTTTGCCGCGCTTTTAGTAGCGACTCATAGACACCATGCAGGTGCAGCAAATGCGGCACCAACGCTTTGCGTTTAATGGCTTCGGGTCCGCGCGTGTTGCCCAAAATCGCCGCCACCTCGGTATAGGTAAAGCGCGCATGGCTCCACATCACCGCCGGATAAAACTGGTAGGCCTGCACCGTTCCGTCCTCGGTGACCAACATATCGCAGACCATGCACAGGCGCTCCACCTCCGGGTTGAGGGAGCACAAACCATTAGAGAGTTTTTCCGGCAGCATGGGGATAACCCTGCGCGGGAAATACACACTGGTGGCACGGTCGTACGCGTCAATGTCGATAGCGGCGCCGTTTTCCACATAGTGGCTCACATCGGCAATCGCAACCAGCAAACGCCAGCCCTGGGTGGCGTTTTTGCCGCGCCCCAGTGTGGCCGGTTCACAGTACACCGCATCGTCAAAATCGCGCGCGTCCTCGCCGTCAATCGTGACCAGGGGTATATCACTCAAGTCCACACGCCCGGCAAGATCTTGCGCGCGTACGGTGTCAGGCAAGGCCTTGGCCTGGGCCAGACAGCCCACGGAAAATTCATGGGGCACGCTGTATTTGCGCACCGCGATTTCAATTTCCATGCCCGGATCATCCACCTCGCCCAGCACTTCGCTGATGCGTCCCACCGGTTGCCCGTACAGAGCCGGCGGCTCCACCAGTTCCACCACCACCACCTGCCCAGCGCGTGCATTGCCGGTCGCGCCGCGTGGAATCAAGATGTCCTGGCCATAGCGCTTGTCCTCCGGGGCCACCAACCAGACGCCGCTCTCTTGCAAAAGGCGCCCAATGATGGGCTGGGCCGAACGCTCCAAAATCTCTAGCACACGACCTTCAGGCCGACCCTTGCGGTCGCTGCGCACGATGCGCGCCTTGACGCGGTCCTTGTGCAAAACAGCGCGCATTTCATTGGGCGGCAAATAAATGTCCGGGGCCCCGTCATCGCGGGATACAAATCCGTGGCCGTCGCGGTGCCCTTGCACCACGCCTTCCACCTCGTCCAGCAAGCCGCTGGTTTGACTAGCAGTTTTGATACAATCGCTCTCTTTCCTGAAATGCCCAGGTGGCGGAATTGGTAGACGCACTAGTTTCAGGTACTAGCGAGTAACTTC
>JAEMRG010000162.1:3058-4973 GCA_016463455.1 Rhodoferax sp. | reverse complement strand
CCCATGCCCCGCTACCCCCTGCCCGACCCGAACAGTTTGCCCGCCGATATCCAAGAAAAAATTTTGGAAGTGCAGGAAAAATCTGGTTTTATCCCGCATGTCTTTCTGGCGCTGGCGCGCCGCCCGGCCGAATGGCGGGCGTTTTTCGCTTACCACGATGCACTGATGTTGCGCGAAGGCTCCAGCCTGAGCAAAGGCGAGCGCGAGATGATCATTACGGCCACCAGCGCCGCCAACCAGTGCCTTTACTGCGTGGTGGCGCACGGCGCGCTCTTGCGCATTTATGAGAAAAAGCCCTTGCTGGCCGACCAAGTGGCAACCAATTACCGCAAGGCCGACATCACGCCCCGCCAGCGCGCCATGCTGGACTTTGCGATGAAGGTCTGCCAGGCCAGCCACACGGTGGAGGAAGCCGACTTTGCCGCATTGCAGGCCCATGGTTTTGACGATGAAGACATCTGGGACATAGCCGGCATCACCGCCTTCTTCGGCCTGTCCAACCGCGTCGCCAATGTGAGCGGCATGATGCCCAACCCGGAGTTCTACACCCTGGGGCGCCTGCCCCGGCAAAAATAAACCGCGATATGCCCAGTCAGCCCGTGCAGGCACTGCGGCTTTCGGCGCTCGGCGGCCTGATCGTGGGTGCGGCCCTGTGCGCGGCGGCGCAGGCCCAAACGGTGGCGCCCGCAGCCAGCGCGCAACCCGAAGGCGCTAGCAAGATCGTTCAAAACCCCGGCTGGCACTTCAAAAAACAGGCCGTCGCTGCGGCCAACCCCTTGGCCACCGAAGCGGGCTACGCCATGTTGGCAGCAGGCGGCAGCGCGGTCGATGCCGCCATCGCGGTGCAAATGGTGCTCAGCCTGGTCGAGCCGCAAAGCAGCGGCATTGGCGGCGGCGCGTTTTTAGTGCACTTTGACGGCAAAAACGTACAAGCCTATGACGGGCGGGAGACCGCCCCTGGGCAAGCCGGGCCAGATTTGTTCCTGGGTACGGACGGCAAGCCCATGCCAATGAAGCAGGCCATCGTCGGCGGCCGCGCGGTTGGCGTACCCGGGGCACTGCGCATGCTGGCCATGGCCCATGCCGCGCATGGCAAGCTACCTTGGGCTTTTTTATTCGCACCGGCGATACGCCTGGCACGCGATGGCTTTGTAGTGAGCCCTCGCCTGGCCACCTTGCTGGCCGCCGAAACCGCTTTGCAAAAAGACCCGGTGGCGGCGGCCTATTTTTATGACACCCAAGGCCGCCCCTGGCAGGCCGGGCATCTGCTGCGCAACCCGGAGCTGGCCGCTGTGTTGCAGCGCATAGCCACCGAAGGCCCGGATGCCTTGATGAGCGGCGAAGTAGCCCAAGCCCTGGTCAAGGCGGTGCGCCAGCACCCGAGCAACCCGGGCCTGCTGCAATTGAGCGACTTGGCCAGCTACCGACCGGTGCTGCGCGAAGCCCTTTGTAGCCCCTACACGGTAGCGCCCAAGACCTACCGCCTGTGCGGCATGCCGCCGCCGAGTTCGGGCATGCTGACCATCGCCTCCATCCTCAAAACCCTGGACTTCACGCCGGCCGCAAGCCTGCCTTTGACACAGGGCCAGCCCAACGCCGACTGGCTGCACCTGTACAGCGAAGCCGCGCGCCTGGCCTTTGCCGACCGCGCCGCCTACGTGGCAGACCCGGCGTTTACCCAGGCTCCAGCGGGCGACTGGCTCAGCCTGGTGCAACCGGCTTACCTGCAAGCGCGCGCCGCCGCTATTGCGCCCCAAGGCCCGGTGATGCCGCAAGTGCAAGCAGGAAGGCCCGGCGCAAGGCCAGAGCCTTTGAGCTGGGCGCCCATGGCAGAACAAACCGAGCACGGCACCTCGCATATTTCGGTGCTCGATCGATGGGGCCATGCGCTGGCCATGACCACACGATTGAAGAC
>JAEMRG010000162.1:0-3048 GCA_016463455.1 Rhodoferax sp. | reverse complement strand
AAGTTTCAGACAGCTACCGCGGCTCCATCTTTGTCATGGACGGCTACGGCAACGCGCTGGCCATGACCACCACGATTGAAGACGCCTTTGGCGCGCGCCTGATGGTGAACCGGGGCCGGGGCCTGGCCGGTGGTTTTTTACTAAACAACCAACTCACCGACTTCAGCTTCAGCCCGGAGGGCGCCGATGGCCAACCCGTGGCCAACCGGGTGCAAGCAGGCAAGCGGCCGCGCTCGTCCATGGCGCCCACCTTGGTGTTTGACGCGGACAGCGGCGCGCTGCAATGGAGCGGTGGCAGCCCTGGGGGTGCCTTCATCATCCACTTCACCGCCAAGACGCTGTACGGCGTGCTGCGCTGGGGCCTGAGCCCGCAAGCGGCTATTGACCTGCCCAATTTCGCCAGCATGGAGGGCACCACCTTTTTAGAAAAAGGCCGCTTTGCCCCGACCACCGCGGCAGCCTTGCAAGCGCGCGGCCACCAGGTACTCGAAATTCCCCTGACCAGCGGCTTGCAAGCGCTAGCACGCACGCCCAGCGGTTGGGCCGGCGGTGCGGACGGCCGGCGCGAAGGCGTGGTGCTGGGCGACTGAGCGCGGCCCCACTCCTACAATCTTGCGATGGCGATCCCCCAGACTTTTATCCAGGAATTGTTGGCCCGCGCCGACATTGTGGACATCGTCGGGCGCTATGTGCAGCTTAAAAAAGGCGGCGCCAATTTCATGGGCTTGTGCCCTTTTCACGGCGAAAAATCCCCTTCCTTCTCGGTCAGCCCCAGCAAGCAGTTTTTCCATTGCTTTGGCTGTGGCAAAAACGGCAATGCCATTGGCTTTTTGATGGACCACGCCGGCATGAGCTTTGTCGAAGCAGTGCAGGACCTGGCGCAGCAATTTGGCATGCAAGTGCCGCAAGAAGACGCTTCGCCGCAAGACCGAGCGCGCGCCCAGGAACAAAAGGAAAAACAGCACACGCTGACCAGCGTGCTGGAAAAAGCCGGGGATGCCTACCGACGCCAGCTCAAAGACGCGCCGCGTGCGGTGACCTACCTGAAAGGGCGTGGCCTCTCGGGGGAAGTGGCTAAGCGCTTTGGTCTTGGGTATGCGCTCGAGGGCTGGCGCAGCCTGGCCAGTGTGTTCCCGCAATACGATGACCCGCTGCTGGTGGAAAGCGGCCTGGTCATTAGCAATGCCGAAGAAGGCAGCGAAGAAAAACGCTACGACCGCTTTCGCGACCGGGTGATGTTCCCCATACGCAACATCAAAGGCGAGTGCATCGGCTTTGGCGGCCGCGTGCTGGGGGATGAAAAACCAAAATACCTCAACTCGCCCGAGACCCCGGTGTTTAGCAAAGGGCGCGAGCTTTACGGTCTGTTTGAAGCGCGCGCGCACTTGAGAGAAAAAGGCTACGCGCTGGTGACCGAAGGCTATATGGACGTGGTGGCATTGGCGCAGATGGGTTTTCCCAATACGGTAGCCACCCTGGGCACGGCCTGCACGCCAGACCATGTGCAAAAGCTTTTCCGCTTTACCGACGCAGTGGTGTTCAGCTTTGACGGCGACGGCGCAGGCCGGCGCGCGGCGCGCAAGGCTTTGGACGGCGCCCTGGCCTATGCCAGCGATGTGCGCAGCATCAAGTTTTTGTTTTTGCCCGAAGAACACGACCCGGACAGCTTTATCCGCGCCCACGGCAGCGAGGCCTTTGCCCAAGCGGTGGCTACGGCTACGCCGCTCAGCCGCTTTTTGGTGGAAGCGGCCAGCGAAGGCTGCGACTTGCACAGCGCTGAAGGCCGGGCCCACCTGTCGAGCAACGCCAAACCCTTATGGAGTGCCCTGCCGCAAGGCGCGCTCAAGCTGCAATTGCTGGGCGAAATTGCCGACCTGGTGCAACTGAACTCGCGCGAACTATCCCAGTTGTGGCTCCCAGGCCAAGGCAATGAGGGCGGCGCAGCACGCAAGGGGGAAAAAAGCGCCAAACCACGCGGCAGCTGGGACGGCGCAGCGCCCGGTACCCGCCCCTGGAGCCCCTCCGGCGCGCGCAGCCCTGTGCCGACGCGTGCGGGCTTGCGCGCACAACCGGCCAGCCGTGCCGAACACGCAGCGCGCATATTGCTGGCGCAAAGCCATTTGTGGGCGGGACTGTCCAACGAAGACCAGGCCATGCTGTGCGAGCAGCCGGCCCCACTGGCGCAGCTCTTTGTATGGCTGGAGAGCCAGTTGCATGAGCACGGGCCCTTGAACTGGACCGCACTGCGCGGCGAATTGACCGACCAGGAGTTTGCGGACTTGGCCCTGCGACTGATGGGCGGGGCTACCGTGCCCTCCGAACACAGCGAGGAAGCAGCACTGGATTTGCGCGATGTCCTGCAGCGCCTGTGCATTGACCGCCTGACCGCAGAGATGACGGTCATTGCCGCCCAAGTAGCCGATCCTGAGGTGCGCCAGCGCTACCGGACGCTGGAAACGCGAAAAAAAGCCTTAATCGAAGAATTGGAATCGGTAAAATTGGTATAATCCGTCCTTTTCCGGCAAGAGCGACAGCAGTACCTCCGGCACCGGCCACGCAGTGACACCGATCACACAGGCCACCCGACCGCAAGGGCTGCAACCCAAATGTTCGCCCGCACAACTTGCCCCCACGTTCCCGCCCTGTCGTTTATTGGCCTGCGCTTGCTTCTAAGCGCATGGCTTTATTGATGCCGCCATCGGATCCTCCCCATCACGGAAGCTTGAACTATGCCAACACCAAAAAGCACAAAAGCGTCTAAGTCCGCTGCCAAAAAGCCTGTGGCAAAAAAAGCGCTCCCGGTGAAAAACGCGCCTGCTGCCAAAGCCAAGCCCTTGGCCGCGAAGCCAGTGATGGCCAAGCCCGTTAAAGCTGCAGTGAAGCCGCTGGCTAAAGTAGCTTCAAAAAGCGCCGCCAAGACCAAAGCTGCCGTGCCAATAAAAAAAGCGGCTCTAACAAGCAAGGCAAAAGTATCGCCGACCCCAGCAAAAGCCAGCGCTAAAGCCAGTCCGAAAAAAGTGCTGGCAGCGAAAAAACCAGTAACACCCG
>JAEMRG010000161.1 GCA_016463455.1 Rhodoferax sp. | reverse complement strand
AGGCGGGCCAGCGCATTGACCATGGGTTGCTTGCGCCCCATCAATTGCGCAGCGCCGGCGTCGGCACGGAATTCGCGCTGGCGGCTGAACCAGGCCACCACCATGCCTGCGGCAAAGCCCAACACGATATCGAGCAGGATGGAGGTTATGAAGTAAGCCATGCCGGGGCCGCTGTTTTGCTCATCGTTTTTGCGCAAAAAGCTGTCTACCGCGTAGGCGATAACGCGGCTGAGGAAAACCACAAAGGTGTTCATCACGCCTTGGATCAGCGTCATGGTCACCATATCGCCATTGGCGATGTGCGCCACTTCATGGCCAATGACTGCTTCCACTTCCTCGCGTGTCATACCGGCTAGCAATCCGGTAGACACGGCCACCAGTGCCGAATCCTTAAAGGCGCCGGTGGCAAAAGCATTGGGCTCGCCTTCAAAAATGCCGACCTCGGGCATGCCGATGCCGGCTTTTTCGGAAAATTTACGGACGGTTTCCATAATCCAGGCTTCATCGGCGTTTTGCGGCTGCGCAATCACCTGCACGCCCGAGCTCCACTTGGCCATGGGTTTGCTGATGAGCAGCGAAATAAAGGCGCCACCAAAACCGATGAGCAGTGCATAGCCCAGCAGCAGACCTAGATCCAGGCCATTGCTGGTGAGAAAGCGGTTCACGCCCAAGAGGCTGGCCGCGATACCCAGTACCACCACAATCAGCACATTGGTGAGCACGAGTAAAAGAATGCGTTTCATATCAACTCCAGAGAAAGTGTGCACGCCGCACAAACACCGGTTGGGGCTTGGCGCTGCAACACAGACCTCCATGGTAGGGCCGGGCTGTGAAATTACAAGTCACCGCGCCCAAGCGCCCAGGCAAATTGCGGGCTTTGGCGGCGTCAGCCCGAGGCTTGGCGCGGCAGCCGGAATACCGCCAGATCGTCGTAAAAGGCGGGCGTTTCATTGGCCGGCCACCAACCCGGCACGCCCAATACCGGTAAATGCGCAAAGGGTTTTCCAGCCAGCGCATCGGCTTGTAAATGGGTGCCCAGCCACGGGTCCCAATCGCCATGCGCACCGTTGTCGCTTGCCACGCGATAGACATGGGCAGTAATCGCAGCGCGCGGGTGCACCAGCTTTTCCAATAGAGCGTGTCCGAACAATTCCAAGCGCGCCGCTTGCCAGAGTGGTCGTAGCGGGCCGAACAAGGCCTGCCAGTCTTTGCGTACCAAGGCGTCCCACAAGGCATCGGGTGCCTGCAGCAGGGCGGCGTTTTCGTCAAACACGGTCAGCGCATCCCGCGCCGGGCCGCGCACCGGAGCGATACCGCTGCGCGCAATTTGCGCAGCCTGCAACTGGTTTAAGCGCTGTTTGGTGTACGGAAAATGCAGCCAGCACAGGCCATTGAAAAAATCATGCAAGCCATCGCGTGTGGGTACCTGCTGGGTGTCGAAAACAAATGATTCATAGGCCTGGCCCGGCGGCAGATCGGACTGCGGCACAAAGCGCACTGGGCAATTCGGCAGGCTGTCCGCCAGCGTGTTCAGGGCGTGCGCACAGCTATGGCCCGCCAGTACGGCTTGGGCCAGGGGCTGGCCGCGTGCGCGCCAGGCCTGCAGCCAAGGCGCGTTCCAGTCAATCTCTTCTAAGCCATGGGCCATGGCAGCAACAACATCAGGGCAGGCGATCGGTGCATCAAAAAGGGCTAGGCCACGCGCCAGTGCAGCACTTCACCACCGGCCAGCGGCTTCAAAGTGGTGTCGGCAAAGGGGTAGCTTTGCGGCGGCGTCCAGCTTTCGCGGCGCAGCGTGATCTGCCCGGTATTGCGCGGCAGGCCATAAAAATCCGGACCATGAAAACTGGCAAAGGCTTCTAACTTGTCCAGCGCTTGCGCGGCCTCAAAGGCGCTGGCATAGAGCTCGATGGCCGCATGTGCGGTGTAGCAACCGGCGCAGCCGCTGGCGTGTTCTTTTAGCTGGGATGCGTGCGGTGCGCTGTCGGTACCTAGAAAAAAACGGGGCGAACCGCCGGTGGCCGCGTCCACCAAGGCTTGGCGGTGGATTTCGCGTTTGAGCACCGGTAGGCAGTAGTAATGCGGGCGGATGCCACCGGTAAAAATGGCATTGCGGTTGTACAGCAGGTGGTGGGCGGTGATGCTGGCGGCAATCGCGCCATGCGCGCCATGCGCGCTTTGCACATACTGCGCGGCCTCGCGCGTGGTGATGTGTTCAAACACTACTTTGAGCGCTGGGAAATCGCGTCGCAGGGGTATCAATTGGGTGTCAATGAATACCGCCTCGCGGTCAAACAAATCAATATCTGGCGAAGTCACTTCGCCATGCACCAGCAGCGGCATGCCCGTGCGCTGCATGGCCTCTAGCGTGGCGTAGGTTTTACGCAGTTCGGTGACGCCGGCATCGCTATGGGTAGTGGCGCCAGCAGGGTAGAGTTTGACGCCGACAATGCCTGCTTCCTTAGCACGCAGGATTTCATCGGGCGGCAAGTGGTCGGTCAGGTACAGCGTCATCAAAGGCTCAAAAGCATGGTGGCCTGCGGCCGCTGCCGCAGCGCGGATGCGCTCGCGGTAGGCTATTGCCTGCGCGGTGCTGGTCACCGGCAGTTTGAGGTTGGGCATGATCAGCGCGCGGGCGAACTGGGCAGCGGTGTGTGGTACCACGGTGTGCAAAGCGGTGCCGTCACGCACATGCAAATGCCAGTCATCGGGTCGGGTGATGCTAAAGGTCTGGGGGTCGGAGTGGGCAGGCATAAGTGGCTTATTGTCCCAAAACAGGGTTGGTCTGGGCTGGGCCCTATTGGGCTGCTTCGGGGATGATGGGCTGGGTCCGGCTGTTTTGCAGGCTGAGCAGTATTTCCTGCGCCTGGACATAGAAGCTAGCGCCAGCTGGGGTGAGCCGAGTGGGATAGGCGCTGCGGTCCACCAGTTGGACACCGGCCCAGGCTTCAAGCGACTGGATACGGCGCGAAAACGCGGATTGCGTCACATGGCGCAATTGGGCTGAGCGGCTGAAACTGCGCGTCTCGGCCAGCGATACAAAGTCTTCCAGCCATTTGGTGTCCATTGCCGTGTGCCCCTTTTTGCGCCGTGCTCAAGCACTGCTTTGTTGCAGCGCCCACATCGCGGCGTAGCGGCCTTGCTGCTCCAACAAGGCCTGGTGGGTGCCGCGCTCGACAATGCGGCCCTTGTCCATCACCAGGATTTCATGGGCATCAACCACGGTGGACAAACGGTGCGCAATCACCAGCGTGGTCTTGCTTTGTGCAATGCGTTGCAGCTCGGCTTGGATGGCCCGTTCATTGGCCGAATCCAGCGCACTGGTGGCTTCGTCAAACACCAAAATGGGGGGGTTTTTCAGCAGCGTGCGCGCAATGGCCACACGCTGTTTTTCACCGCCCGAGAGTTTGAGGCCGCGCTCGCCCACCATAGTGGCATAGCCGGCCGGGGTGCTGGCAATAAAGTCGTCGATATGCGCGGCGCGCGCAGCTTCCTGCACTTGCGCCAGTGTGCTGCCCGGGCGGCCATAGGCGATGTTGTATTCCACGGTGTCGTTAAACAGCACGGTGTCTTGCGGCACGATGCCGATGGCAGCGCGCAAACTGGTTTGCTTCAGGCCTTGGATGTTTTGCTCGGCAATGTAAATACCGCCTTGCTGCACATCGTAAAAACGGTAGAGCAAGCGCGCTAGCGTGCTTTTACCCGAGCCCGAAGGCCCAACCACCGCCACGGTTTTGCCTGCCGGTATGTCAAAGCTGATGTCGTGCAGCAAGGGTCGCGCGGGGTCATAGGCAAAAAATACATGCGCAAAGCGGATGCTGGCCTGCAATTGGCCAGTGGCGTCTTGCTCATGCAAGCGCACATCGTGCGCGTCGGGCGCGTCGGCAATTTCCTGCTCACGTTCGAGCAGGGTGAACATTTTTTCTAGGTCTGTCAGGTTTTGTTTCAGTTCGCGGTAAATCGCACCCAGAAAATTAAGCGGTATGTAAATCTGGATCATGAAGGCATTGACCATGACCAGATCGCCCAGCGTCATGCGGCCATCGACCACGCCCTGGGTGGCGCGCCAGAGCATGGCCACCAGACCGCTGGCAATAATGAGTTGCTGGCCGGCATTGAGCATGCTTAAGCTGCGCTGGCTTTGTAAGGCGGCGCGGCGGTAGCGCTCCAGGTTCTCGTCATAGCGCCGGGCTTCGAATTCTTCGTTATTGAAGTATTTGACGGTCTCAAAGTTCAGCAGCGAGTCGATGGCGCGGCTGTGGGCCTTGGAGTCCAGCTCATTCATGCGCTTGCGAAACTCGGTACGCCACTCGGTCATGCTGATGGTAAAGACGATGTAGAGCACCAAAGCGATGATGGTGATACCGGCAAACCAGACATCAAACTTGACCGCCAGCAGCGTCAGCACCAAGCCCACTTCGATCAGCGTGGGAACGATGCTGTACAGCGAATACGACACCAGGGAATGCACCGCCCGGGTGCCGCGCTCGATATCGCGCGTCATGCCGCCCGTCTGGCGCTCCAAATGAAAGCGCAAGCTCAGGGAGTGCAAATGCCGGAACACCTCCAGCGAGATGCTGCGCGCGGCGCCTTCGGTGGCTTTGGCAAAGACCAGATCACGCAATTCGGCAAACAAGGTGGTGGACAAGCGCAGTGCCGCGTAGGCGATCAAAAGCGCCACCGGCACTACCAGTACCGCAGTGAGCTGGCCGGGCTGCAGCGTCAGGCTGTCCACCAGGTTTTTAAGCAGCAGGGGCACGCCCACATTGGCCACTTTGGCGCCCACCATCAGCGTCAGCGCCACCATAACCCGCCATTTGTAGAGCCACAAATAAGGGAAAAGGCGCTGCAAAGTGCCCCAGTCACCGGCCTGAGCCGCGGCGGCACTCAGGGTGGCGGGCGGGGTCTGGGAGCTGGAGGCGGGGCCGAAAGAGCGCATGGGTGACAATTCGAAGCGTTAACCCGAGATTGTGCCCATGTCCCACGC
>JAEMRG010000160.1 GCA_016463455.1 Rhodoferax sp. | reverse complement strand
CTGCCAATCTGCGAGGCGACTGTTTGCAGATGATCCGCAAAAAACAATATGACGCAATTTATCCCAACCCCGCGCCAAAACCAAAAAAAGGTGATGGCCCGTCTGGCTGGGGCGGCAGTTGAGGGCTGCTGCGGCGGCACAATATAGCCATTTCATTCACGCACTGTCATCGAGTTGTTGATTTATATAGTTTTAAAGAGCCTGAATTTCTGCTTACAGTGACTCAGACGGATCAAAGTCGAGTTCCACCTTGGCGCCATTGGGATCACTCGCAAGTCAAGCCCTCAAGGCACCCGCCTGCGCAGAACATATGACTCAAGGCCAACCCGATTCGGGTTGGCTTTGGGCATCTAGAGCACACCCTCATGTGCGCCCCAGACTTTGGCGCACATCGCGTGCATAGACAATGCTAAGCCTAAGCGCGCACTGGCCCCGCCGCCAGCGCTGTCTTGACCTTGTCAGGCGTGAATGGCAAGGACCGCAAGCGTACACCCGTGGCGTCAAACACCGCGTTGGCGATCGCGCCTGGGATGGCGCAAGGCGCCGGCTCACCGGCGCCCCAGGCCGCAGCACCCGGGCGATCGAGCAAAGCGATCTCGACTTTGGGCATGTCCGGAAAGCGGGAAATCGGGTAGGTCGCCCAGTCCACACTGGTCACCTTGGTGCGATCCCATGTCACGTTTTCCATCAAGGTGCGGCTGACGGTTTGCAGTATGCCTCCCTCGACCTGATTGGCCACTCCGTCCGGGTTCACCATCTCACCGCAGTCGTGGGCCAAGCAGATGCGGGTGACCTTGATCGCACCGGTCGACTTGGTGACCTCCACTTCCGCGACCGCAGCCACATAGGTGATGGTGTTGTTATAGCGCATATAGGCGATGCCACGGCCTTTGACCACATCGCCTGAGCCCGCGCTCGGATTCGGCCCCGGACGCGCTTGCCAATTGGCAAGTTTGGCCGCAGTCTGAATCGCCTCAATAGCGCGCGGATCTTTCATATAGCGCAGTCGGTATTCAAGCGGATCGGCTTTGGCAGCTGCGACCAGTTCGTCCATGAAGGCTTCATTGGCAAAGCTGTTTTCGATTCGACCCGGACTGCGCAAATGAGACGAGCGAAAGAAGGCCTCGGCTATGTGCTTCGTGTTCACTTTGATATTTGGGAAACCGTAGGGCTGCCCCGAGTTCTGAAACAAGAACCCCACCCAATTGCCCGGCCGCGGGATGCCGGTCTCGGTCGCAGCCAACAAGGGGAAGTCGAGCGGCTTGAAAGCGGCCACATGGTTGAGCGCGATATAGAAATCACCCGACCAGGCGACAACGTTGCCCTGTGCGTCGAGGCCGGCTTCCATGTCCATCGCACGGGGCGGGCTCTTGGGTGCGCGGGCTGTCTCGTCGGCGCGACTCCACTGAACCCTCACTGGCTTGCTGATTTCCTGCGAAATCAATGCCGCATCGGCAGCGGCATCCTCGGTGCCGTTGCGCCCGTAGCAGCCCGCGCCTTCAAGAAACACCAAGCGGATCGCGTCTTTCGGCATCTTGGTGACCACAGAAAGCTCGTGCACCATTGAGTGCGTCGCTTGCGATGAGGTCCAAACGGTGAGCTTGCCCCCTTTGAAGTCGGCAACGGCGCACGACGGTCCAATCGTGGCGTGCGTCTGAACGGCGAACTCATAAGAGGCCTTGACCCGTATGGCCGCACCTTGCAGGGCCGCCTGAACATCACCCGCCGTCTGGGTTACTTCTTCCTTTGCGACCGGACGATTGCGCCAGTGAGTGAACACAGTGGCCTGATCGGGCAGACCTGTGCCAGCCGACCAATTGACCTTCAAGGCGCGAGCAGCCTTGACCGCGCCCCATTCGCTGCGTGCGACCACCGCAATGAAATCACCCTTGCGCACCGTCTGGACGAAGCCGCCCACCCGCTTGGCGGCTGAATCGTCAAACGACACCAGCTTTGCGCCGAGATCGTCAGGGCGCACCACCCGCGCATGCAACATGCCCGGCAGGCGCACATCGTGCACGTATTCAAATTCACCGGTGACCTTTGCAGGAATATCGACGCGCGGAATCGACTTGCCAATCAACTTGTACTGGGTGGACTTGCGCAACTCGATCTTCGGATCGACCTTCAATTGCAGTCCGCTGCCTAACAGCTCGCTGTAAGCCACCGCGCGACGCGGATTGGTTTTGACGCGAACCACGCCGTCTTCTACGATCAATTCACCGACCGACGCACCCAGGCGCTGGGCGGCGCGATCGACTAGTACGCGGCGGGCACTGGCCGCAGCGCGGCGCAACTCAGAGCCACCTTGGAAGATGGTTAGGTTACCGGCGGTCAGCCATTGATCCGGCGTCGTCGCGGTATCGCCCATGACCATTTCGATCTGATCGAAAGCCACATCGAGTTCTTCAGCGGCCATTTGCGCAAGCGCAGTGCGGGCGCCGGTGCCGAGGTCCACCTTGCCCGAGAAGACCGTTATGCGATTATTAGGGCTGATCACCAACCATGAATCGATCGCTTCGTTGATCACAGACTTCGGTGGCCGCAGGGACGCGGACGATTCGATGGCCGCATCGGCAATGCGTGCGCCGAGCATCGAGAAGCCAACAGTGAGTGCGCCAGAAGCCTTCAGGAAGGCTCGGCGATCAAAACCTGAGTGAAGTACAGTCATCTTCGACTCCCTAGGCAGTAGCTGCACGCTTGACCGCGGCAACTATGCGTTGATGGGTGCCGCACCGGCAGAGGTTGCCGGCGAGCGCGTTGCGAATATCGGTCTCGCTGGGATTGCGGTTCTTGGCCAGCAGTGCTGCGGAGGTCATGATCATGCCGTTTGCGCAATAGCCGCACTGGGCCGCTTGCTCGGTGATGAAAGCTTGCTGCAACTTGCCCGGTGCTGCGACCGTGCCCAAGCCTTCGAGCGTGGTGACTTCGCCCTTGACGCTGCTGATCGGCAGCACACAGGAGCGCTGCGCTTGGCCGTTGACGTGAACCGTGCAAGCACCGCACTGCCCGAGGCCGCACCCGAAGCGCGGACCGCGCAGCGCGAGGTTATCGCGCAGTACATAAAGCAAGGGTGTATCGGCATCAGCGTCGACAGTACGCGCTTTGCCATTAACCTTCAGGTTGAATCGAGCCATGGTGTCCCCTCATTGTGGTCAACGCCCTCATTAGCGTCCTGTTCATACTACTATTAATAGACGCGAAGCAAAATAGGTCAACCCTGGAGTTGCCTTTGGTGCAGTGGGTATGTGAGACACCCTGGAGACATCTGGAGGGCCAGAAATTTAATTACAAAGAATTATTCGCATCCCTTGCAAGCCGAAACACCAGACTTAGTCAGCACCGGCATCAAGGCATCTCTGGTCTTGTGCTGCCACTGCGCGGTGTGCCGGTTCGAGCCATTCAGCCGTCGTGGAACTTTTGCCTTTTTTTGATTCGAGCCCCGACGGTGTCGTCGAACATTTGGGGCAAAATAGCGGGGTCAAAACCCGGATAACTGCACCGATGAACCAACCCAGGCCCACTTCACCCTCTGTGATGATCCTGAGGCGCCAGCCAAAATCTTCGTCTTGCAGTGCATCCAGCAAAGTGCTGCTGCCCGAAGCAGACATTGAAGCCATTACCCAGCCGTTGATCTAGGACCAGGAAACTTTTGCTAGCCGTGAGCAGTGGATGCGCGCACTAGCTACTGCATTGCAGGCGACACCTCTCTGACAAGTTGCCCCTTGGCACAAGGCTTGGACCGTCCCTGCACAAGGGTTTGATCCCTTGTATGTTGGCCCCAACAGCGTATGTTGGGTGTTGCATCACAAGGAAACATCATGCGTTATGTTTGGGCATTAATCGCTAGCGCATGGTTCGTGTCTGGTTGGGCGCAGGACTGCAACGCCCTCAAGGGCGATGAACGAGCCACGTGCAATGCCGTGCAGCAAAACAACCCCCGTTTTTGCGAAGACGTCAAAGTGTCTGACGTTCGTTTGATGTGCCAGGCCAAAGTTCAGCCCAATTCCTACACTTGCGAAAAGATCAAGACTGCCAATCTGCGAGGCGACTGTTTGCAGATGATCCGCAAAAAACAATATGACGCAATTTATCCCAACCCCGCGCCAAAACCAAAAAAAGGTGATGGCCCGTCTGGCTGGGGCGGCAGTTGACGGCTGCTGAGGCGGCACAATATCGCCATTTCATTTACGCAAGGTGAAGCCTTGTTGGCGCCGACGTTAATTTGATTATGTGAGCCGAAAATAGATGACCATCCCTTGGGTTGGAAATTCAGTGGTCTATGCGGGTTTGAGGCCATCTCCCCTTGTCAGTCAAAATCGGCAGCGATAGTCAACTTGGCGTCGGCGTCAACACCTTTTTTGATGTTTCAAGCTTTGTCTGAAGAAATTTATCCTCTTCAAGGCTCATCAATTGCTGTGATGTGGCGCAATACAGCCAATAAGTCCTAAAAATATAACCATGCAGCCAGGTGGGCGTTATTTTTATTGGTTCATCCTAGCAATCCATAGGGACGCGCCATGAGGGCCATATTTTTCCTGATGTGGCATATATCTGGCAACTCTAAAGGTGTCACCTTGGTGCAGATGGGTCGCGTTTCCATCCATGGTGAGCCAAAACTCTCCTTTGACGATGAATCCAAACGCTTCAAACGGGTGCTCGTGTACAGGGGTCTCGTGATTAGCTTCCCATTCACGGGTTAAAACTTCGTCAAATCCCTCAGCCATAGTGGCAGCTTTAAATTGTTCAAAGGTTTTCATAAGGCCTCCTTTGACCGATTTGATAGCCAAATACTGGCATTGTCAAATTAGGAATTAACTGATTCATCACTAAAGATAGTTCTAAGTAATACATTGTTGAGGGTCATAAGGGATTACTCTATTCATAGAGATCAGATGAAGGGCTACTCTTTAAAGTGGGCAATATAAAACTGTTACTAAGGAATTAAGGATGATCCCCACCAACGTCAGTGACCCCAATTATTTCCATAAAGTTGTCGAT
>JAEMRG010000159.1 GCA_016463455.1 Rhodoferax sp. | reverse complement strand
CTGGTCTGTGGGGTGTCAATGGCCTGAAGAAAATGCTCGGCGCGGATGACACGCTTGACGTGTTTGGCATACATGGTGTATGCGGCATATTGGGCGCGCTCTTGACCGGCGTGTTTAACTCGCCCGCCCTGGGTGGCCCTGGCTTTGTCGCTGACTGGGTAACGGCAACGGGTATCGCCGCCGCCGACTATTCGATTGCAGCCCAGGTGCTGGTACAAGCCAAGGCGGTGGGCGTCACCATCCTCTGGTCTGGCATCGTGTCGCTGATCGCTTTCAAAATCGTGGACATGACTATCGGTCTGCGGGTTAGCGAAGAAGACGAGCGCGAAGGTCTGGACATTACCTCGCACGGCGAGACTGCTTACGGCCGTTAAGCACCGGGCGGTTTAGGCTGCCCTTCAAGCCCTCGGCAGCCTTCGCTGCCCCAAAAGCCCCGCATCTAGTGTGCGGGGCTTTTTCATGTGCGCCAGCCAAGGCTTCAAAGCCGCAAGCCAAGCCGGTGACAATCGCAGCCACCCGCAAACGCCTCTTGGAAGAGTTCATGATGACAAGCACACTGCGCCAAGCCGACTGGTCCCGCCTGCACCCTCAGCCTTATGAACTGGGCGAATCGCCGTTCTGGCATCCGCAGGAATCGCGTCTCTACTGGGTTGATATTCCGGGCAAAAAGGTTCTGCGCGCCAGCGCCGACGGCAGTGACTTGCAGACCTGGGACATGCCCAGCGAGCCCGGCTGTATCGCCCCGGCAGCCAAGGGCGGACTGGTGATCGCGCTGCGCCACGGCGTGTTTCGGGCGCAGACCTGGGGCGGCGCTTTGGAGCATCTGGTCACCTTGCCCTATGACACGCAAACCGTGCGCGCCAATGACGGTAAGTGCGATGCCTTGGGGCGCTTTTGGGTAGGGACGATTGACGAGACCAAAGCGCACAACGCGGCGGCGCTGTACAGCATTGATGCGCGCAATGGCCAGCCCGTCGTGCAGACCATGGCCGAGGGCGCATTAACCGGCAATGGCATGGGCTGGAGCCTGGATGGACGCAGCGCCTATTGGGCCGATACACCGCGCCACTTGGTACACGGATGGGACTATGCGCCTGCGAGCCACACGCTGAGCGCGCACCGAACACACCTGCAATTTAGCCCCAAACCCGCCGATTGGGTCAGCGGCGACGCCAGCTACCAGGGTCGGCCCGATGGTGCGGCCGTGGACAGCCAGGGCAACTACTGGCTGGCGATGTTTGAAGGGGCGCGTATTTGCTGCTTCTCGCCGGAGGGCCAATTGCGTGTCAGCTACGCCACCCCGGCGCAGTGCCCAACCATGCCTTGCTTTGGCGGCGAGGATTTGAAAACCTTGTACATCACCAGCGCCCGCCATGGCCGCAAAGACGAGGAATTGCAGCGCTACCCGGATTCAGGCTGCGTGTTTTCTATGCGGGTGGATGTGCCCGGCCTGCCGGTGCATTTTTTCGTGGATTGATACCGGTCTAAAGCGACTGGGCCAGCAAACGCCGCGCCGCTTCCAGCGCCTCGGGCGTATCCACATCGTGAATGCAACCGGCATCTTCCACCGGCAGCGCAAACGGCGCGTGCGCTTGCAGCACAGCGCGTGCGCCCAGGTCGCCGGTCAAGGCCATTAAAGCCGGGCCACAGGCAGCGGCAAAGCCCACCGGGTGGCCGCGCTGGCCAAGGTATACCGGCTGCACTACCGTGTGGCTGGCCAATGCATCGGCTACGGCGCGCAAGGTGGCCGGCTGCACCAGCGGCAAGTCGGCCGGCAAGATCAACCAGCCAGCAGCTTGGGCACAGGCGCGCACACCGGTGGCAATGCTGTCGCCCATGCCCGGCAGCGCGATGTGGGCAGTGTGTACGGGCTCGACGATATACCAGGGCAGACCGCTGGCTTGCACGGCCGCCAGCGTGTGTTCACGCACGCTGCGATGTCCTAAAGGCGCGTGCAATTTGTCCTGACCGCCGCTGGCGGCGCGAAAACGCGCGCTGCGGCCGGCGGCCAGGATGATGACGGTGGGCATCGCTTTGGGCATGAAGAAGGGCAAACTCGCTTAAAAGCCGGGAAAATCCTGCATTTAGCCCCATTTTGGCCCGCAAAGCCCTACAGCGTGTTCTTTGCCAAGATTTCAACCAAGCCGCATTCAAAAAATTCACGGGCCACCCTGCGCTGCGCCGCTACCATCGCACGCATGCCCGATTATTTGCAAGCCCTGGACGCCATCGTCCAGCGCATCGCCCATGCGCGGTCTGTGCCAGCGCACAGCCGCAAGCCTTTGCGCGTGCGCGGCGGTGGCAGCAAGGATTTTTTCGGTGCACGCCTGGATGGCGATTTGCTGGAAACCCGCGGCCTGCAGGGCATCGTCAGCTATGAGCCCACCGAGCTGGTGGTGACCGTGCGCAGCGGCACGCTGCTCAGCGAATTGGAAGCCTTGCTGCAAGAGCGTAACCAATGCTTGCCTTTTGAGCCGCCGCATTTCGGGCATGCCGGTGCCACTATCGGCGGTTTGGTGGCCAGCGGCTTGAGCGGCCCTAGCCGGGCCAGTGTGGGTGCGACACGCGATTTTGTGCTCGGGGCGCGCTTTATCAACGGTCTGGGCGAGCACCTTACTTTTGGCGGCCAGGTCATGAAAAACGTGGCCGGCTATGACGTGAGCCGCGTGCTGGCCGGTAGCTGGGGCACTTTGGGTCTGATTACCGAGGTGTCGCTCAAGGTGCTGGCATTTGCGCCTTGCGAGGCCAGCCTGGTCTGCACCCTGGGGCAGCAAGCGACTTTGCAATTGCTGCACCGCTGGGGCGGCCAGCCCCTGCCCCTGAATGCCAGCTGCTGGCAAGGCGAGCCCGGCGCCAGTGGCGGCCGCTTGACGGTGCGCTTGCGCGGCGCACAGGCCGCGGTGCAGGCGGCCTTGCCCAAAATGCAAGCCGATGTAGCCGCCCTGGGGGGCCAAGCCCAAACCGCCGACGCCGAGGCCGCTATGTTTTTCTGGGATGCTATGCGCAACCAGCAACAGGCCTTTTTTACCCAGCCGCCCAGTGAGCATGCTTGCTTGTGGCGCCTGTCGCTGGCGCAAACCACCCCGGTGCTAGATCTTCCCTATGCCCAGTGCGTGGAATGGCAGGGCGCGCAGCGCTGGCTCTGGGCGCCCGCCACTGCGGCGAGCCAGTTACATGCACTGGCGCGCCAAGCCGGTGGCCATGCCACTTTGTTCCGCCGCCCGGCCCATGCGCTGGCCGACACGGATGTGGGCGCTGCGGTATTTGACGCGCTAGAGCCCACGCAGCAACGCATCCAAACTGCCCTGCAAGCCGAATTTGACCCCGATGGCGTCTTTAACACCGGCAGAATGCACTCCCCGGCCTGAGCCGCGCCCGCCATGCAAACCACGCTTTCCCCCGAATACGCACACACAGCCGATGGCAAAGCCGCCGAGGCGATTGTGCGCAACTGCGTGCACTGCGGTTTTTGCACTGCCACCTGCCCCACTTACCAGCTGTTAGGTGACGAACTGGACGGACCGCGTGGCCGCATCTACCTGATCAAGCAGGTGCTCGAAGGCGCCGAGCCCACGCGCAAAACCCAGCAACACCTGGACCGCTGCCTGACCTGCCGCAACTGCGAAAGCACCTGCCCCAGCGGCGTGGAATACGGCCACTTGATTGATATCGGGCGCAAGCTGGTCGATGCCAAAGTTCCACGTCCGAAAGGCGAAGAAGCCATGCGCTGGGCCTTAAAACAAGGCCTGAATTCGCCACTGTTTGCCCCGGCCATGAAGCTAGGCCAAGCGGTGCGCGGCTTGTTGCCCGATGCGCTCAAGGCCAAAGTACCAGAGGCGCGCAATGCTGGCGCATGGCCTGCACGCAGCCACGCGCGCAAGGTATTGATGCTGGCCGGTTGCGTGCAACCGTCCATGAGCCCCAATATCAACAGCGCCACCGCGCGCGTACTCGATGCCTGCGGCATCCAGACCATCGTCGAGCCCCTGGCCGGTTGCTGCGGCGGTGTCAAGTTTCATTTGAACGACCAGGACGCGGCCATCGTGCAAATGAAAAACAATATCGACGCTTGGTGGCCACATGTGGCCAATGGCGTCGAGGCCATCGTGATGAATGCTTCAGGCTGCGGCGTCACCGTTAAAGACTACGGCCACATCTTGCGAGACGATGCGACTTATGCCGAGCGGGCCCAGCGCATAAGCGCACTGACGAAAGACCTCAGCGAGCTTTTGCCTGATTTGCTGCCCGTGCTGAAAGAGCGCATTGCGCCTCAAAGGGCCCAGGCACAAGGCATGATGGCTTTTCACCCGCCTTGCACTTTGCAGCACGGCCAACAACTCAAGGGCGGCGTGGAACACCATTTGAACGCGCTGGGTTTTCAATTGCAGGTAGCCAAAAATGAAGCCCATTTGTGCTGCGGCTCCGCCGGCACCTACAGCGTGCTGCAACCGGTCCTCGCGACCCAACTGCGCGACCGCAAGCTGGGCCACTTGCAGGACTTACAACCCAAAGCCATCCTGAGCGCCAACATCGGCTGCATCACTCACCTGCAAAGCGGCACGCAAGTGCCTGTGCGGCATTGGGTGGAGATAGTGGATTCGGTGCTGGGCACGTTCGCTTAGACGCGGGCACCTAAAACTTACTCGACCAAGCCGCGCATTGCGACGCTGCGCCTGCGCAGCATTTCCAAGGTCAGCAGCATGGCGATGGCAAACAAAATGAGCATAAAAGCCGCCGACAAAATAGTGGGCGAGAGTTGCTCGCGAAGGCCGGTCCACATTTGACGCGGCAGCGTGGTTTGCTCGGGACCGCCCAAAAAGAGCACCACCACCACTTCATCAAACGAGGTGGCAAAGGCAAACAAGGCACCGGAGAGCACGCCAGGCCAGACCAGGGGCAGCATGATGCGCCGAAAGGCCTCCAGTTGCGAAGCGCCCAGACCGCGCGCCGCGCGCATCAGATTCATATCAAAACCGCCCAGCGTGGCGGTAACGGTAATCACCACAAAGGGCATGCCCAACACGGCATGCACCAGCAC
>JAEMRG010000158.1 GCA_016463455.1 Rhodoferax sp. | reverse complement strand
TCAGTGTGCGCTTGTCCACGGCCAGGGCGGCTTCCTTGGTCGCTTCGCTGAGCGAGGGATGGGCATGGCAAATGCGCGCAATGTCTTCGGCGCTGGCCTTGAATTCCATAGCCACCACAGCCTCTGAAATCAACTCGGAAACCTGCGGGCCCACCATATGCACGCCCAAGATTTCATCGGTCGTGGCATCTGCCAGAAACTTCACCATCCCCGTGGTATCACCCAGTGCACGAGCGCGTCCGTTTGCCAGGAAGGGAAAGGTACCGACTTTGTAGGCCACGCCGTCGGCCTTGAGCTGCTGTTCGGTACGACCCACCCAGGCGATCTCAGGGCTGGTGTAAATCACCCAGGGAATGGTGTTGAAGTTGACATGCCCGTGCTGGCCGGCAATGCGCTCGGCCACGGCTACGCCCTCTTCTTCGGCTTTGTGCGCCAGCATCGGGCCGCGCACCACATCACCCACCGCCCAAATACCAGGCACATTGGTTTTGCAATCTGCGTCCACCACGATGGCACCGCGCTCATCAAGCGCCAGACCCACCGCTTGCGCGTTGAGCCCGGTGGTATTGGGCACCCGGCCAATGGAGACAATCAGCTTATCTACATCCAGGCTTTGCGCCTCGCCTTTCGCGTTGGTGTAGGCAATCGACACGCCTTTTTTGCCAGACTTGATGTCGCCTACTTGAACGCCCAGTTCGATGTGCAAGCCCTGTTTGTCAAAGGCTTTTTTTGCCTCTTTAGCAATTTGCTGGTCCACCACGCCCAAGAATGTGGGCAGGCCTTCCAAAATTGTGACCTGCGCGCCCAGACGGCGCCAGACCGAGCCCATTTCCAGGCCGATGACGCCAGAGCCAATCAAGGCCAGCTTTTTAGGTACTGCGCCCAGGCGCAGCGCGCCGTCGTTCGACAAGATGTTGACTTCGTCAAAGGGGACGCCCGCCATGGCCCGCGCATTGGAGCCGGTGGCAATGATGACATGCTTGGCTGCCAGCCTTTGCGCCGATTCACCGCTCAGCTCTACGGCATGCATTCCGTTTTGGGACGCTGCTAAGGCACCGCGTCCATGGAAAAAGGTGACTTTGTTTTTCTTGAACAAATACAAAATACCATCGTTGTTTTGCTGTACCACCGCGTCCTTGCGCGCCAGCATTTGCGGCACATCCATGGACACGCCAGTCGCGCTGATTCCGTGGTCGGCAAAATGGTGCAGCGCATGGTCAAAGTGCTCGCTGGACTGCAGCAAAGCCTTGGACGGAATACAGCCGACATTGGTGCAAGTGCCACCGGGCGCGGGACCGCCTTTGGCGTTTTTCCATTCGTCAATGCAGGCGACCTTAAAACCCAACTGCGCCGCGCGGATCGCTGCGATATAGCCGCCGGGCCCGGCGCCGATGACGATGACGTCAAATTCTGTGCTCATGGTGTGCGCCCGTTCAGATGTCAAACAAAAGGCGCGAAGGATCTTCCATTGCCTCTTTGATGGCCACCAAGCCCAGCACCGCTTCGCGCCCGTCGATGATTCGGTGGTCGTAGCTCATGGCAAAGTAGTTCATAGGGCGAACGACCACCTGGCCGTTTTCCACCACGGCACGGTCTTTGGTGGCATGCACGCCCAAAATCGCCGATTGCGGCGGGTTAATGATGGGTGTGGACAGCATGGAGCCAAAAGTGCCGCCATTTGAGATAGAAAACGTGCCGCCGGTCATGTCGTCCATGCCAAGCTTGCCGTCGCGCGCCTTAGTGCCGAACTCCGCTATTTTTTTCTCGATATCGGGAAAGCTCATTTGGTCGGCGTTGCGCAAAATCGGCACTACCAGGCCACGCGGCGATCCCACCGCAATGCCGATATCGAAGTAGCCGTGGTACACAATGTCATTGCCGTCCACCGATGCGTTGAGGACGGGGTATTTCTTTAAGGCGTGCACCGCCGCTTTGACAAAAAAGCTCATGAAGCCGAGCTTGATGCCGTGCTCTTTTTCAAATCGTTCCTGGAACTTCTTGCGCATCTCTATGACCGGGGCCATGTTGATTTCATTGAAGGTAGTGAGAATCGCGTTGGTGGCTTGCGATTGCAAGAGACGCTCGGCGACGCGGGCGCGCAAACGGCTCATGGGAACACGCTGCTCGGGGCGCTCGCCAAGACCAACATTGGCCGGGGCCGACACTTGCGGCAAGGTGGTCTGCGGCACACCCGTAGGGATGATCGCAACGGGTGCAACAGACGGCGTTTGCAAGGCCTGCAACACGTCGCCTTTGGTGACGCGGCCGTCTTTGCCAGTGCCCGCTACCGAGCCCGCAGCTAATTGATTGTCTGCCATGAGCTTGGCTGCGGCTGGCATCAAGATATCGGCTTTACTGGCCGCTGGTGCTGGGGCCGCAGCGGTGGGCACGGCTGCTGCTGGCGCCGATGCCTGCGCAGTAGCAACTTTGCCGTCCGTGTCAATACGGGCGATCAACTGTTCGGCCTTGACCATGCCACCATCGGCCACCAAGATTTCAGCTAGGACGCCGGCCGAAGGTGCAGGAACTTCGAGCACGACTTTGTCGGTCTCGATGTCGATCAGTATTTCATCTAGGGCGACACTGTCGCCGACTTTTTTCTTCCACTGCAACATAGTGGCTTCTGCCACGGATTCAGACAGCTGGGGAACTTTTACTTCAACGATGGCCATACGATTCTTTCAATGAGTTTGCGTGTCGGGGTGTTGTATTACTTGGACAACACCACGCCTTTGAGCTTGCCGAATGCGCCATCGACAAGCGCTTTTTGCTGTTCCTGGTGCAAGTGTGAATAGCCCACTGCCGGCGAGGCCGAAGCAGCACGGCCGGAATAGCCAAGCTTTTGACCATCCAACATGTTTTCATGGATGTAATGCTGCACAAAAAACCACGCGCCCTGGTTCTGCGGTTCGTCCTGAGCCCAGACGATTTCTGTGGCGTTCGGGTACTTTTTGATCTCGCTGGCAAAAGCCTTGTGGGCAAACGGATAGAGCTGTTCGATGCGCACGATGGCAACATCATCCGAACCGCGCTCCTCACGCTTTTTCACCAGGTCGTAATAAACTTTGCCAGAACAGACCACCATACGCTTGACCTTTTCGGGCTTGATCTCTTTGAGCTCACCGATCACGGTCTGGAAGCCGCCACGGGTGAAGTCGCTCAAGGCAGAGGTGGCATCTTTGTTGCGCAGTAGGGACTTGGGAGTCATGATGACCAAGGGTTTGCGCACATTGCGCACCATTTGGCGGCGCAACACATGAAAAATTTGGCTGGCCGTGGTGGGCTGCACGATTTGCATATTGGTATCCGCCGCGAGCTGCATAAAGCGCTCCAAGCGCGCTGAGCTATGTTCTGGGCCCTGGCCTTCATAGCCGTGCGGCAGCATCAAGGTCAGGCCGTTGACACGGCCCCACTTGACTTCGCCCGAGGCGATGAACTGGTCGATCACCACTTGCGCGCCATTGGCGAAGTCACCAAACTGCGCTTCCCAGATCACCATGGTATTGGGGTCGTTAGAGGCATAGCCGTACTCAAAGCCCAGCACCGCTTCTTCCGAAAGAATCGAGTCGATCACCACAAACGGGGCTTGCCCATCGGCGACGTTTTGTAAAGGCACATAGGTGCCCACATCCCATTTTTCGCGGTTCTGGTCATGGATAACGGCGTGGCGATGGGTAAAGGTGCCCCTTCCGCTGTCTTCACCGGAAAGTCGCACCGGATAGCCACTGGCCACCAGCGATGCAAACGCCATGTGTTCGCCCATGCCCCAATCGACCGGAATATCGCCCCGACCCATGGCGGCGCGGTCGTCATAGACCTTACGCACGAGTTGATGCGGGGTCACGGTTGACGGAATCGTCGTCAGGCGTTCAGCCAAGCGCTTCCATTCGCCCAGGGGCAGCGCGGTATCGCCGATGTCGGTCCACTTTTTACCCAAAAACGGGGCCCAGTCCACGGTGAACTTGGTCTTGAAATTGGACAAGACAGGATCGGCCGCGTGCCGGCCTTCGTCTAATGCAGCGCGATAGGCTTTGGCCATGTCATCGCCCAAAGTCTCGCCTAGGCCTTGCGCGGTCAACTTGTCAGCAAAGAGCTTGCGGGTACCCGGATGCGCACCAATTTTTTTATACATCAAGGGCTGCGTCAGGCTGGGCGTATCCTGCTCGTTATGGCCTAGCTTGCGAAAGCAAATAATGTCCACCACCACGTCCTTGCGGAACTTCATGCGGTATTCCAAGGCAAACTGTGTGGCCAGCACAACGGCTTCGGGGTCGTCGGCATTGACATGCAATACCGGCGCTTCCACCATCTTGACGATGTCGGTGCAAAAGGCGCTGGAGCGCATATCGCGCGGGTCGGAGGTGGTAAAGCCGATTTGGTTGTTGATGATGATGTGCACCGTGCCGCCGGTGGTGTAGCCTCGGGTCTGGGCCAGCGCCAGAGTTTCCTGGTTGACGCCTTGGCCGCCAAAGGCGGCATCACCGTGCACCAGCACGGGCAGCACTTGCTTGCCCTGAGGGTCAGAGCGCCGGTCCATGCGCGCACGCACCGAGCCTTGCACCACGGGGTTGACGATCTCCAAATGCGAGGGGTTAAAAGCCAGCGACAAATGCACTGGCCCGCCCGGCGTGCTCATGTCCGAACTAAAGCCCTGGTGGTATTTCACATCGCCCGCCGTCAGTTCTTCGGGGGCGGTGTGGTCAAACTCTGCAAACAAGTCTTTCGGCTGCTTGCCCATGGTATTGACCAGTACATTCAGGCGCCCCCGGTGCGCCATGCCGATCACGATTTCCTGAACGCCTTGGCTGCCTGCAGCCTGGATCAGTTCGTCCATCGCAGCGATAAAGCTCTCTCCGCCTTCAAGCGAAAAGCGCTTCTGGCCCACATACTTGGTATGCAGAAAACGCTCTAGACCTTCTGCGGCAGTCAAGCGACCCAAGATGTGCTTTTTCTTTTCGGCATCGAAATTGGGTTTGCTGCGCACGCTTTCGAGCTTTTGTTGCCACCAGCGTTTTTCATCCTGGTCGGTGGCGTACATGTACTCAGCGCCCAAAG
>JAEMRG010000157.1 GCA_016463455.1 Rhodoferax sp. | reverse complement strand
GAGTGCGCACCGAGCAGACCATTGCCGAGCTCAGCGGCGCTAGCGGTTTGAGAAATAACCCTCTTTCATTGCGTGTCAATGCCGCTGCGGGCCTGCACTGGAAATTGCAAAACCAAGAGTTCTGCACCTTCACTTCCAGCTTGCATAAGCAAGTCTTCCTCATGCGAGCCGAAAGCGACAGTCATGGTCTGTGCCTCGGCGCTGTTAAGTTTGACGGAGCCGCTTGTCACAATGTAATAACGCCCACCGTAAGGACTTTGCGTCGGCAGTTGTTGACGGCTGCCGGGCGGCAGACGGACAAAGTGTGCCGCCAAGCCATCCGCGCGGGGGCCAATTAAATTTTCGACGCTGGGTGCCATGAGTGCAGGCAAGTCACTGGTGCCAACCGAGCCAGTCGGTACGCCATGAGTTTGTTCTCGTTTTTGTCGGACGCCCGATCTGAGTCGCTCCAGAGAGCCAGGCTTGTGAATGTACCAAGCCCCCGTGTCGCCCGACATGCGCATGGTCAGGTACGAGACGCCTTCTGGCCCTGCGGTGATCGGGCCATACGCCGTTTCTGGCGCTGAGTAATGGACGTTGAGCCGATTAACAACATGGTTTCCGATAGACCCACTTCCGGCCATGATGACCTGAAATTGGTGCTCTAAGTGGAAGTGCGTCGGAGTCACCCAGAGGGGGTCTTGCTCAACTAAAAAAGCCTGTGCGCCCGGATGTCTTTGCGTGTGGGTGCCAATGATGTCGGTGATTCGTCCTTCAAAAGTGTCTTTTTTAAAGGCTTTTCTTCCGAGTTCTGCGGTTTCCCAGTTTTGAATTTTAAGCATCTGGAGTCTCCCAAGGAGTCATGATCATCATTTTAAATGTTGAGACCTTTAAGTAATAACCCATCTGTCTCAGGCCATTTGAAGACGGACAAGCCAACTGGCAAGGTTTGATACTTATTTAGCAGTGCCTAATTTTTTGGCCAAGTTGGACGACTTTTCGTATTCATTCTTGATCTCCAGTGTGAACTGCTCCGTGGTCGCAGGCAGTAGCTGAGCGCCGAGCGACACCAGGCGTGTATTTACTTCGGGCGAAGCCATAGCATTTTGAATCATGGTGCCTAGCGCTGCAATGATGTCTGGCGGCGTTTTGGCCGGGGCTACAAAGCCGTACCAAACGGGTGTGGCGACATAGCCAGGCACGGTGACTTCTTCGGTCATCGCGGGAATGTCTGGCATTTGAGGCGAGCGCTGCTTGTCGAAGATGGCGATACCTTTGGCGCGACCTGACTTCAGGTGTTGCAGCACCAGCGGGC
The DNA here is from genome assembly GCA_016463455.1 of Rhodoferax sp. Classification (GTDB taxonomy): domain Bacteria; phylum Pseudomonadota; class Gammaproteobacteria; order Burkholderiales; family Burkholderiaceae_C; genus Allorhodoferax. Next base: position 3,772 of record JAEMRG010000157.1, on the reverse strand, counting down.
CGACGGCTGGAAACAGGCTGACTTGCCCGCCAATCAGGTCGGTCATGGCCTGAGCCGTATTTTTGTAGGGGATTTCGACAACGTCGATACCCACGGCCTGCTTGAACAGTTCCATTTCATTTTGCGAGGGGCCGGGGCCGGAAGTGGCGTAGTTGAGCTTTCCTGGATTGGCTTTGGCGTAGGCGATCAGCTCCTTGACGGTGTTGATCTTCAGGCTGGGGGTGGCCGCGAGCACCAGCGGAATGGCTGCAACTTTGACGATGGGTGAAAAATCGGTGACCGGGTTGTAGGGCGGCGTGAGCTTCTGGCTGGGCAGGATCACCAGTGTGTTGGCCGCAATCATGATTGTGTAACCGTCAGGTGCTGCCTTGGCCACGGCGAGTGTGCCAATAAGGCTGCCGGCGCCTTCTCGATTTTCAATGATTACCGGGTGACCCGTTTTTTCGGTGATGTTTTGCCCAATCGTGCGGGCCAGAGTGTCACTGCCAGTGCCCGTCGAGTAAGGCACGACGATCTTAATAGGTTTGTTGGGAAAGGCTCCTTGCGCTTGGGCCAGCGTACTCAGTGCGAGCAAGGCGCCGCCTGCTGCTGCCAAGAGCATCAGCCGACGTTTGTTGGCAGCGGCTGACGCCGACTGCACACCATTCAATTGCGAGTGTTTCATTTTGTCTCCTGTAGTACCGCCTTTTTGAGTTGACGGCGTATTCGTATTTATTGACTTGCGAGAACCAACCCTGCTAGCCCTCAGATTTGGCTACTCCCCGAATTTGTATGACACGCAAGAAAATTCTAACAGGTAGACAATTAGAATCAAGCGGGTTAGCATGGGTTTCGCCGTCTTTTTTGCAAAAATTTTGGAGCGAAGTTGACGTGCTTATTAGGAGAATTTGTGTCTGGAAATGCGTTACATGAACACGACTCGACACGGCCTACCGCGTATCGTGCTATCCCCGAGAAGTCGTCGCTGGAGGCTTACAACTTTGCTGACTTGCGGCGGCAAGCGCGCAAAATTTTGCCAAAGGGACTGTTCGAATTCGTCGACCGCGGCACGGAAAACGAACTGGCGCTCCGCACCTTGCGGGCCGCGCTGGACCGAGTGATGTTTCGTCCGCACGTGTTTGTCGACGTCTCGGCGCGGACCACCAGCACCGAATTTTTTGGCAAACCCAGCACGATGCCTTTGGCGGTGGCGCCCACCGGGGCCGCCGGACTCTTGTGGTTTGACGGCGAGATCGAAGTGGCTAGAGCCGCTCATAACATCGGTGTACCTTTCATCTTGTCGACGGCGTCCATCGTGTCGATGGAGCGGGTGGCCGCTGAAGCGGGTGGACGCTTGTGGTTTCAGCTTTACATGTGGTCAGACCGCAACTTGTCGATGGAGCTTGTCGACCGTGCCAAAGCCGCTGGCTATGAGGCCTTGATCGTCACCGCCGACACACCAGTCTCGCCCAATCGCGAGTACAACAAGCACAATGGCTTTTCGCTGCCCATGCGTATTTCAAGCCGCAATGTGATGGATATCGCTTTGCATCCCCGCTGGTTTTTCAATGTGTTGGCGCGTTATTTGATGCGCTCGGGCGTCCCTGCGCTTGAAAACTACCCGGCCAGCATGCGCGTGCGTTTGGACGAGCCGCAAACGCCGTTCAAATGTGACTCCCTCAACTGGGACGACTTGCGTCAGCTTCGAAAAAAATGGAGTGGGCCACTGATTGTCAAAGGCATCTTGCGCGCCGATGATGCGCTCAGGGCGCACGAATGCGGGGCTGACGCCATCGTCGTTTCCAACCATGGCGGGCGAAACCTAGACGCATCGGTGCCGCCTTTCACGGTCTTGCCTGAAATCGTCGACACTCTGGGTAAGCGCATGGACGTCTGGGTCGACGGTGGCATGAACCGTGGCAGCGACGTGGTCAAAGCCATCGCCATGGGTGCCAAGGGTGCGCTGGTGGGGCGCGGCCCTTTGTGGGGTGTGGCTTGTGATGGCGAACCCGGCGCCCGCTTGGCGCTGCAAATCTACAAGGACGAAATGGGCCGTGTCATGGCGTACGTTGGGGCCAGCAGCGTGGCTGCGTTGGATCGCGACCTGTTGTATCTGGCGTGAGCCTGTCACGGCCCTCGGTATTCACGCTGTTCATGGGCAAGCTGTGTGCTACGCTTTGAGAAGATTTTTTACAACTTAACCTGTCTCTTAAGCGCTTATGTCGATGAATGCCAGTTACCGCGTCAAAGGCCTTAATACCGCCGCCACCAAACGACCCAAGGCAGCCGAGATGGTTGCAGCTGAGTTACGTCATCAAATTGTGACGGGCAAGCTCAAACCGGGTGACAAGCTGCATCCGGAAAACATGCTTCAAACTGAGTTCAATATTTCTCGGCCCACGCTGCGAGAAGCGCTACGCTTGCTGGAGTCGGAATCTTTGATTTCCATCACCCGTGGCAAGTACGGCGGCTCGCGGGTTACCTCCGTTGACTTGGGCGCGGCCGCGCGTCAGGTCGGTGTATTTTTACAAATTGAAGGCACGACGTTGGAAGACGTGTGGCTGGCCAGAACCATCATCGAGCCACCTGCTGCGGGTTTGATGGCCGCTCAGAGAAATGCGTCTGCCTTTGCCGCTTTAGACGCCAATATTGCCGCGGCCCGCGAGGTGGCGCAAAGCGACCCGATTCGCTATGCAGACTTGAGTGCTCAGTTTTCGATTCTCATCACACAGAATTGCGGCAATAAAACCATCCAACTTTTGTCCGCGCTGATTTACGACATCATCCGCAAACAGCACGAGCACATCACCGAGCGCACCTTGGCCAAGGCTGGTGTCGACAAGTTGCGGCAAGACAGTATTCGAAGCCGAATTGAGGTAGTCGAATTGATGCGCAACAGCACGCCGGCAGCTGTAGAGACGTTCTGGCGTGCACACCTGCTGCACATGCGCGATTTGGTCATGAGCGCCTACAAAACACCGATGACCATCGAAGTTTTGAATGAACCGGTTGGCAAACTTCGACCTGTCGGCAAGGTCAAGCGAGCAGACTCATAAATCCTTCTGCGAATGCGCAGGTCTGTAAAAAATTACCTATAACCTTTCGAATGCGCATGTATGGCACAAGCATCAATGACAACGTCTCAGCCTATTTTTTCAGTCTTGCGCCTAGTTCTTCCATTGGACGCTGAGACGTTCGATGGCTTGATCCGAAGTCATGCCAATATGGGTCTGCAAGTGCTCAAGTCATAAGGTGAAGATCAAGCCGTGCGGCTGGCCATGACGACGATGCACGCTTACCACGTGTCGTCAGCGAAGGATGATTTGCCGGATGTTTGGCGCGTTAATGAAGCCCTGTTGAAAGCCAGTCCGCACCTGTTGGCTGTGTCAACTTATGGTGCCAGTTACGACAAGGTGGATGTCCCTGCCTGCCCCCGTGCGGGTGTCTGTGTGTTTAATCAAACCGGCAGCAATGCGCGTGCCGTGGCTGAGCACACTTTAGGGATGACGCTGGGTCTGGCTAAGCGCTTGACATAAGCCGACCGGCGCTTGCGTCGTGGTGACCATTTCACGCGCACAGAAGGTATAGGCTTTGAACTTCATGACCCTTTCTTGAATGCGCAGACGATTCGAGAGCGGGGCGCTCAAGCGGTGCCTTTGAGTGAGTTGCTAGCGCAGTCGGATGTTGTCTCCGTCCACTGCCCCCGCGGTGAGCAGACGTTGGGGATGTTCAACGCCAGCACCTTCTTTGTTTTCAATGATGACCGTGTGGCCAGATTTCTCAGTGATGCTTT
>JAEMRG010000156.1 GCA_016463455.1 Rhodoferax sp. | reverse complement strand
GATGTGGTGATGGGCATCATGGCCAACCCGTTTTATGTGGACATGGGCTTTAGCAAAGACGAAGTGGCCGCGGTGACCAAAGTCTATGGCGTCATCATGACCCTGGCCGGCGCATTTATCGGCGGCGCATTAGCGCTGCGCATGGGCGTTATGCGGGTGTTGATGCTCGGCGCGGCGCTCAGTGCCGCCACCAACTTGTTATTTGCCTGGCTGAGCACGCGGGGCCATGATGTGACTGCGCTCATTTGGGTGGTGTCGGCCGACAACCTGGCCAGTGGCATTGCCTCCTCCGCATTTATTGCCTATTTGTCGTCCTTGACCAATGTGCAGTATTCGGCCACCCAATACGCCTTGTTCAGCTCCATGATGCTCTTGCTGCCCAAGTTTGTGGCGGGCTTTTCCGGCAAGTATGTCGATACCTTTGGCTATGCCGATTTTTATACTTCTACCGCCTTGCTGGGTTTGCCGGTGCTGCTGCTGGTGTGGTTGGCCTCCCGGGTTCAGCGCAAAGCAAAGAGCCCACCCGATGCCGCTTGAGGGCTGGGCTACCCTGTGCCCCGGCGCGGGAGGTTTACCCAACTTTACGATGAAGACCCCGCGGCGGCATGAATAGCCCAAGACACAGGACTAGACTTCTAGCATGAGCCAACACCTGTTAATCATTGAAGACGATAGCCGCCTGGCCGCCATGGTGGCCGAATACCTGGAGCAAAACGCTTTCAAAGTCGGGCATGCGCCGACCGGACAAATAGGCCTGGATTTGTTGAGCAACAAACTATCTGCCGGTCCGGCCTATGACCTAGTCATTTTGGACTTGATGTTGCCCGACATGGATGGCCTGGAAGTATGCCGGCGTATTCGGGCACTCAACGGCCCCCAAGCCGGCACGCCGGTGCTGATGCTGACGGCCAAAGGTGACTCCGTGGACCGGGTTATCGGCTTGGAAATCGGCGCGGACGACTACTTGCCCAAGCCATTTGAACCGCGTGAATTGCTGGCCCGGATCCGCGCCATATTGCGCAGAGGCAGCGCGGACCCGGCCAAACCCGGCGCACAAAAAAATCTGCATTTCGGCTCCCTAGAAATCGACCGCAATGCCCGCACCGTGTCGGTGGCCGGCCACGCGTGTGAGCTGACTTCCTACCAATTTGATTTGCTGCTGGCTATGGCCGAGCGCGCTGGGCGCGTACTGACGCGCGACCAGATCATGGAGGCGGTGCGCGGGCGCGAGCTGGAGGCCTTTGACCGTTCGATTGATGTGCACATGGGCCGCATCCGTGCGGCGATAGAGGCGGATGTCAAAAATCCCCGTCGCATCCTGACGGTGCGTGGCGTCGGCTACGTCTTTGCCCGCCAGCAGGACTGAGCGCTAGCCAGCAGGCCGCATGTTTTTTCAAAAACTGTACGTCCGCATCTGGGCCGCTGTGGTGCTCGCAGTGGCCGTACTCACCTTTTTGGTGGGCGTGGCCTGGCGCATGAACACGGAGCCGCCTTTGCGCGAGGTGGTGCTGCGCAACCCCCAGGGCGAGGTGATAGGCCGTGGCAGCGCGCGGCGCATGCATTCGCCGCCACCGGGGCCGCCTGAAGGTTGGCAAGATGCGCAGGACGACGAAGGCCGTGGCAGCTTTGGCCGCGGGCCCGAATTTGTTGTGCAATTGCAGGACGGTCAAACCGTGCACGTACATTTGCCGCGTCCGCCGCGCAAAAGCTGGTTTGCGCCCTTGGGTTTTTTCGGCACCCTGGCATTGGTGGCTTTGGCAGTGGCGCTGGCGACTTATCCCATAGTCCGGCGGCTGACGCGCCGCCTGGAAGACCTGCAAGCGGGCGTAGAGCGTTGGGGCCAGGGCGATTTGGGCGTGCGGGTAGCGGCCCAAGGCGAGGATGAGGTGGGCTTTTTGGCGCAGCGCTTTAACCATGCCGCAGCGCGGATAGAGGCCTTGCTGCAGTCGCGCGATGCGCTGCTGGCCTCGCAAAAATCCTTGCTGGCCAATGCCTCGCACGAACTGCGCTCGCCCCTGGCGCGCATTCGCATGGGCCTGGAACTCATGGGCGATGCCTCGGGCCAGGCGGTGGCGCAGCGCAGATTGGCGATAGAGCGCAATTTGCAAGAGCTCGATATGTTGATCGACGAAATCCTGCTGGCCAGCCGTTTGGACTCGCAGGAGGCGGACATAGGCAGCTTCGAGCCGGTGGATTTGGTGGGTCTGGCGGCCGAAGAGTGCGCACGGGTACAGGCGCTTTTGCAAGATCCCCCAGCGCACTTGTCGGTGCCTGGCGTGAGCAAACTATTGCGGCGTGCGCTGCGCAACTTACTGGAAAACGCCAATCGCCATGGCGGCGGCGAGCTGCACTTGCAATTGCGCCAGGAAGCGGGCTTTGCGGTGGTCGATGTGCTGGACCAGGGGCCAGGTGTGCCTCTGGCCTTACGCGAGCGCATATTTGAGCCCTTCTACCGCCTACCCGGCGCCTCGGAGAAAGATGGCGGCGTGGGGCTGGGTCTGGCCTTGGTCAAATCGATTGCCCAGCGCCATGGCGGTTCGGTGCTATGCAGCAACCGCCCCGAAGGCGGATCCTGCTTTAGCTTGCGGCTGCCACTGTAAAACCCCGTGCGCAAGCCCTTTCAGGCCTAAAACCCTCTGGGCGTCTTTGAAACAGAGGGTTTTGGCGCACAAGGCAAAGAAATACCTGAATATTCACCCGCATGGGGGATACCGGTATCGTTTTGAGGCGATCAGAATTCACCCCATCGCTGTCACGACATCAAGAGGGCTAAAGCCCCGAAAAAGTAAAGAATTTAACGGTTCCAACGAAGTCTCCCCGGAGACATTTACAAGTCACCCTTCGGGGTGACTTTTTTTTGCCTGCAAATTCCCCTCAGGCGTCTAAACGAGCCACCACCATCGCCACCGTGACATCGCCCAGGCAGCGCGTATGCCCCAGCGGGCATTGGCGCGCGAAGCAGGGCGCGCAGTCGAGGGGCGGCTGGTAGTGGGCATCCTGTTTCAGCCAGATCACCTGCGCCAGGGGGCTGAGCGGCGGCGTGTGCAAGGGGCTGGACGAGCCAAAGATGGCCACTTGAGGCACGCCCAGTGCGGCGGCCACATGCATCAAGCCCGAATCATTGCTCACCATGGCCAGCGCTCCGGCGACCAGGGCGATGGCGTCTTGCAGGGAGGTGCGCCCGGCCAAGTTATGGCAAATGCCCGGCTGTGCGGCGTTGACCGTCGATGCGATCTGGGCGCATACCTCCGCGTCTTTGGCCGAGCCCAGCAAAAGCACTGGCAACTGGTGTTTGTTAATCAATTGCTGCGCCAGCGCCGCGAAGTGTGCCGCCGGCCAGCGCTTGGCGGGGCCGTATTCCGCGCCGGGTACGAGCACAAAGTAGCGCTTGGCCTGCACGCCCTGTGCGAGCATGGCTTCTTGGCAGGCCTGCTCCGCTACCTGCATACGCGGCTGGGCGTCCACAGGCAGAGCGCCATCGGCCAGGGCGCCATACCAATCGACCATAGGCGGGAGGGCGTATTTGTCCGGGTTGCTCAGCCGACGCGTCAGCAGCCCATAGCGCGCCTCGCCGTGGTAGCCCAGGCGCTCGGGGACCCCAGCCCAAAAGGGCAGCAAGGCGCTTTTGAATGAGTTGGGGCAGACGACGGCTCGTTGAAACCGCCCGCGCATTTGCCGGGCCATGGCGCGGCGCGCCGACCATTGCAAACCGCCATGGGCAAAGGGCAGCTCGATCACCTCGGCCACCGCCGCCATGGAGCGGTACACCGGTGCCACCCAGGGCAGGGCGCCGACGGTGATGCGCTCACCGCGCTCGTGCAAAACGCGCAACAGGGGTTCGGTCATGACCGCGTCCCCAATCCACTGGGGCGCGATGACCAGGGTGTTAGTGGTGGGCGTCGAAATGTTCGCCGTCCTTGAGCTTATAGACGGTGCCGCAATACGGGCATTTGGCTTCGCCTTTGCGGGCGATGTCCAGATAGACCTTGGGGTGTGTGTTCCAGGTTTTCATATCGGCCAACGGGCTGGGGCAAAACACGCCGCCTTGGGGATTGAGGTCTTTGGCGAGCAGGGTGACAAGCGATTTGGACATAGGTGCTGCGTGCGTGGGGGCAAACTTCAAACGTGTGCCAGCCAGTGGCTGTACTTGGGGTTGCGGCCATTGACGATGTCAAAAAAAGCGCTCTGGATTTTTTCGGTGATGGGGCCGCGTGTGCCCACATAGTCGCCCTTGCCCAGCGCAATGCGGTCGAGTTCGCGGATCGGTGTGACCTCGGCGGCGGTGCCGGTAAAGAAGGCTTCGTCGCTGATATACACCTCGTCGCGTGTAATTCGCTTTTGCACCAACTCAAGGCCCAGGTCTTTGCAAATGTGCATCACCGTGTTGCGGGTGATACCGTTGAGCGCACCGGCGGACATGTCCGGCGTGTAGACCGCGCCGTCTTTGACGACAAACAGGTTCTCGCCTGCGCCTTCGCTGACAAAGCCATTGGCATCGAGCAGCATGGCCTCGTCATAGCCGTCGTCGGTGGCTTCCATATTGGCCAGGATGGAGTTGGTGTAATTGCTCACCGCCTTGGCCTGGGTCATGGTGATGTTGACGTGGTGGCGGGTGTAGCTGGAAATTTTGACGCGGATGCCGCGCTGCATACCCTCTTCGCCCAGGTAAGCGCCCCAAGGCCAGGCGGCGACCATGAGGTGGATGGTGTTGCCTTTGGGTGATACGCCTAGTTTTTTATCGCCGATCCAGGTCAGGGGGCGCAGGTAGCAGCTCTCGAGCTTGTTCTCACGCACTACGTCTTTTTGCGCCTGCATCACTTCTTCCTTGGAAAAAGGAATGTTCATGCGCAAAATCTTGGCGCTGTTAAACAAGCGCTCGGTGTGCTCTTCCAGGCGAAAAATCGCAGTGCCCTTGACGGTGTTGTACGCGCGCACGCCCTCGAAGGCGCCGCAGCCGTAGTGCAGGGTGTGGCTCAGGACGTGGATCTTGGCCTCGCGCCAATCGACCATCTGACCGTCCATCCAGATTTTGCCGTCGCGGTCGGACATGGAGGGGGGCATTGCGGTCATGGCGGGCTATCCTTTGATCGGGGAAGTAAG
>JAEMRG010000155.1 GCA_016463455.1 Rhodoferax sp. | reverse complement strand
AAGCAAAAAAAGTTTTATTACGACAGCGATTGCCCCTTGATGCCGGAATACCAGCGTCAGCTGTCCAACCCCCACAGCGAGGCCTCCGCGCATTTGGCCTCGATGCACAGTGCGATCAAGGCACTGCACGCCAGTGATGCGGCGTTTTTGCGCGAAAACCACCGCATCGACTCTGACTACTTTGATCTGCAACCCTTGCAAGCCAAGGCCTAGCCAAAGGAACCCTAGCCCATGACGACTGATCTGTACTCATCCGCCAACTACCACGAAGCGCTCAATGGTTTTGACCATAGCGAAGCTCAAACCCTGGCGTACCAGACCTGGACTCCCGAGAACCTGTGTGTGGAAAGTTTCCATGAGCAAACCAGGTATTACACCAGCCGTTGGGACGGCCTGTGTCCCTATATCGATGTGACGCCCCAGATGCTGGCTGCGGCGCAAAAGCCGTTTATCGTTTACGCCCTGCCCCCCGAGGGCAACTACGGCGTGCCTATCAACGACAAATACGGCCTGGTGCATGCCGGCTTGCCTGAATTTTGGACCGATGAACGGCGCGTCCGCAAGTTCAAAGAGTTGGACAAGCTTTGCCGCAGCTTTACCGTGACCGAGCGTCTGGTGCCGGGCCGCGACCTTTCCGTGGAAGACGTGTTCAACTTGGGGCGCGAACATTTCACCGCCTACGAAATCCATGACCAGGAAATTGCCGGCTTTGTGGACTACGTACAAAAGCTCGATGTGCTGATCATCCAGGCGCATGCAGAAAACGGCGACTTGGTACTGAGCGATGTGTCCATCGTCATGCCCGAACGGGACCAGGTGTATGGCAGTTTCTGTCAATGGAATACCGCTTACCGCAACCGCTCGCCCGGCATTTATGCCTGCCTGCTGGCCTCGCGCTGGACGCAAAAAGCGGGTTATGCCTATTACAACCTCGGCCCAGTGGGCGACTATGGCTACAAAGCCTTGTTCGTGACCGACCACGAACCCATTTTTGCCCTGGCCATGACCGACGCAGATCACCCCCTGGCGCTAGATCCGACCTCGCCCTTACACACCGATTTCAAGCGCGAAGACTGGAACCAGGTCTATCGCCTGCGCTCGGACTGAGGCAAGCGCCGCTCAGTGGTCCGCCCCAAACCCGAAGGTGTGGACTTCGCCAAAGCTGTCGTCGTAGTCCATCATTAGTTCTTCGTCCTGCTTGATATCGCGTAAAGCAATCAGATCGCCGTCTTTGCGCATTTTGACGTTGGGCGTCTTGGAGTGATTCAGGTACACCGACATATTCATCGAATTCAGACCAATGGCTGGCACCAACATATGTTGCTTGTCGTAATAGCAAAACATGTCCAATTCCTTGCGCACCCGCGGCGGCAGCGAACTGAGCTCGGCGTGGTTGAATTTAATCTCATGCATCTTGAGGCGGGACTTGAGCGGCTTGGCGCCTTTGAGAATATCGCGTATGGCAAATACGCCAATGCCATGCACTGGGGATACGCCTAAGCGGCAATAGACTTCGGTGCGCAAATGCTGGAGTAACTTCTTCTTTTTGCTGTGCATGGAGATAACGATTAAAAATAATTAAATTATTTACACCAACTTGGGCAAATTGCCGACCTACCAAGGGCTTATGGTACACCCATAAAAAGTAGGTCTTTTGGGTGCACTCGCGGTTTCATTGCGATTTAACAATGGATGTCAAAGTAACAGCCACCTCGAAGTTGCGCACCAATAAACAGCGATTGAAAGTCAGTTACGCGCCCGCTTGGCCTTAGATCACCTCCTGCAGCGTGCAGCCAGGACGCAGGGCAATGTGCAAAAACTGACTGTTTTGCGCATCCTTGGCCAACAATAGGTTTTGCACCAGCGGACTGATAGGGGTTTGCAGTGGGTCTACCAGCAGCACCCAGCGCGCGCCGCCATCGTTCACTGTGTTCTCCTGCAACTTGCCGATCCAGTCCATGGTTGTCAGGGTCTCCAGCACCTCTGCCAAATCCAAAGGGTCCGCATGCAGGGTTTCGCACAGCTGGGCCGTTGTCTGTCCGCGCGCGGCCTCGGTCCGCGCCGCGCCAAGCCCGCTCAGCAAGGCCAGAGCCAGTCCAAACCGGGCACCCGGTGCGTAGCGCCGTGGCGGCAGACCAGCGATCAAACCGGGCACATACGCCGTCAGTGTTGCCCCCAGCAATACGATCACCCAAGACAGGTAAATCCAAACGAGCAATATCGGCAGCGTGGCAAATGCGCCGTACACAGCGGAATACAGCGGCACCATTTCCAGGTACCAGGCCAATAGGCGCTTGGCGATTTCCAGTCCGGTCGCCACAAACAAAGCGCCCATCCAGGCATGGCCCCAACGCACCCGGGTATTGGGCAAGTAATGGAACATGGCGGCCATACCGCCGGCCACCATCAAAAACTGCGTGGTATCCAGCAAAAAGCCCACGCCGCCAGGCATGCCCTCGACCAGGCCGCGCGAGGCCGAAATCGCGTACGAGCTGACGCTGATGCTGACGCCCAAAATCAAGGGCCCCAGCGTGAGCGCAGACCAGTAAATCAAGAGGCGCTGGCCCAAAGGCCGCAAAGTGCGCACGCGCCAAATGCTGTTGATGGTGCGGTCAATGGTAAAGATCAGCGCCAGTGAGGTCAGCACCAGCGCGCCCAAGCCAAAGGCGCCGAGCTTGCTGGCTTTGCGCGAAAACTGGCTCAAGTAGCCCAGTACCTGGCGGGCGATGTCGTCCGGTATCAGACTGGCGACCAGCCATTTTTGTAAAACGTCCTGAAACTTGGCAAACATCGGAAAGGCCGTCAGCACCGCCAAGGCCACGGTCAGCAGCGGCACCAGGGCGATGGTGGTGGTAAAGGTCAGGCTGCTGGCAGTGAGGCCCAGGCGGTCTTCGCGGAAGCGTTCGCGCAGGGTTTGAAGGGCTGGGAGCCAGGGCACATGGCGCACGTCGGCCAGCCAGAGTTGGAAGCGAGGAAGCAGTTGCATGGCCGGTATGATGCCACCGCAATGCAAACACCACTTCCCCCCTCTCCGATCGCGCCTCCTACAGCGCCTGCAATCGCCCCAACCACCCCGGTAGAAACCCATGTCCAACTTAGCCGCGCGCTGGCGGTGGGCAGCCTACTGGGGCTGATCGTGCTCAGCCTGGTGTGGGAGCTGCTGGCGGCCCCGCTGCGGCCTGGCGGCTCGTGGTTGGCGCTCAAGGCCCTGCCTTTGTGCTTGCCGATGGCCGGACTGCTGAAAAACCGCATGTACACCTACCGCTGGGTGTCCATGCTGGTATGGCTCTACTTCACCGAGGGCGTGGTGCGCGCCTGGGGCGATAAAGCGCCCAGCAACTACTGCGCGCTGCTGGAAATCGCTTTGTGCCTGATTTTGTTTGTTGCCTGCCTGATGCATGTGCGCTTGCGCCAGCGCGATGCCAAGGCTGCAGGCCTGAGCGAAGCGCCCACCACCCAAGCCAGCTAAAGAACGCGTATGACCCCACCCGCTACCCTAATTCCCGCGCTGCGCGCCATTGTTGGCGAGGCCCATGTATTGACCGAAGGCGATTTAACTGGCTACGAGCTGGACTGGCGCAAGCGCGAGCGTGGCAAGTCCTTGGCAGTAGTGCGCCCTGCGTCCACCGCCCAAGTGGCGGCAGTCGTCCAGGCTTGTGCGGCAGCGGGGGTCAGTATCGTGCCCCAGGGCGGCAATACCGGCATGGTGGTCGGCTCCACGCCGGACGCCAGCGGCACGCAAGTCGTGCTGAGCTTGACGCGCATGAACGCAGTACGCGCGCTCGATGGCGGCAACCTGACGATGACCGTAGAGGCCGGTTGCGTGCTGCAAAACCTGCAAGACGTGTGCGAGAACGCTGGCTTTTTATTTCCCTTGAGCTTGGCTTCAGAAGGCAGTTGCACCATAGGTGGCAATCTGGGTACCAATGCCGGAGGCACGCAGGTAGTGCGCTACGGCAATACGCGCGAACTGTGCCTCGGCCTGGAAGTGGTGACGGCGCAAGGCGAGGTATGGAACGGTCTGACCGGCCTGCGCAAGGACAACACCGGCTATGACTTGCGGCATTTATTTATTGGCTCGGAGGGTACGCTGGGCGTGATTACCGCTGCCACCATGAAGCTCTATCCACTACCCAAATCGCAACTGACGGCCTTGGCTGCCGTGCCCTCGCTGGAGGCGGCGGTGCAACTGCTGGGCTTGGCGCACCAGCACCTGAGCGCCGGCCTGACCGGCTTTGAGGTCATGGGCCAGTTTGCTTTGAAATTGGTGGTCAAGCATTTCCCGCAACAGCGCGTGCCTTTTTATGAGAGCAGTCCGTATTGCGTGGTGCTGGAAAACTCGGATAACGAGTCCGACGAACACGCGCGCAGCCAGTTTGAACGTTTGCTAGAAGCGGCTATGGAGGCCGGTTGCGTTAGCGATGCCGTGGTGGCCGAAAGCATGGCCCAAGCGCGGGCGCTGTGGCATATCCGCGAGAGTATTCCGCTAGCCCAAGCGCAAGAGGGTCTCAATATCAAACACGATATTTCGATTGCGGTGTCGCGCATCCCCGAGTTTGTGGCACAGGCCGACGCAGCCTTGGCACAGGCTTTCCCCGGCATTCGGCTGGTGAACTACGGCCATTTGGGCGACGGCAATTTGCACTACAACGTGCAAGCGCCCGATGGCCAGGACGCCGAAAAGTTTTTGCGTGAGCAGGAAGGGCCGGTCAATGGCGTCGTCTATGCGCTGGTGGATGCCTACAACGGTTCAATTTCTGCCGAACACGGCATCGGTAGCCTCAAACGCGAGAAACTGGAAAAGCACAAATCGCCAGTGGCGCTTGGCTTGATGCGCTCCATCAAAACCGCGCTGGACCCGCACAATATGTTCAACCCCGGGCGCATGCTGGCGCGCATTTAAAACTTCGCTTCTGCATTAAGCCTCATTTACTGCGCAAGCCACCTGCTTGCATTGTGGAGCGCGGGCCACCGAAAGTCGCCTGCAATCGACCTCCACCGACTACTAAAAATCCCCGACTTCATGGCGCAAATTTTTCTTCTGTCTATTGTGTACATGTCCTTTATCAGCCTCGGTCTGCCCGATGGGATTTTGGGCGTCGCTTGGCCTTCTATGC
>JAEMRG010000154.1 GCA_016463455.1 Rhodoferax sp. | reverse complement strand
CGCGAAAGCAAATCGCCGGTGCGTTTGCCGCCGAAATACTCCAGCGAGAGTTGCAACAAATGGTCGTAGGTGGTGGTGCGCAAATCCGCCGCGATGCGCTCAGAGGCCAGCGCCAGGATATAGGTCTTGGCCCAGCTCAGCACCCAGGCCACCAGGCCCGAGGCCAGCAGGCCGGCCAGATACCAAGCAATTTGGGAGCGCTCCACGTGCTGCCCGTTTTGCAACGGAATGAGCACCTCATCGACCAGCGGAATGGTCAGGTAAGGCGGCACCTGGCTGGCGGCAGTACCCAGCAACATCAGGACAAAGCCCCACAGCAATTGGCCACGGTAGGGCCTGGCAAAGCGCCATAAGCGCAGCAGCGTCCAGGTCGAAGGCGGGGTATGCACCACCTTGGTACAGACCGAACACTCTTCGGCCTCCGGGTCCAGTGGCGCCTTGCAACTGGGGCACAGGGCCTGGTCCGGGACGGGCACCGGTACGCCGCTTAAAGCGCTGTTGTGGCGGGCGCTAAATTGGTCTACCAAGCGCAAAGCGTGCAGGTTATGGCCCAAAGTGAAGCGCCAATGCGCCAACAGGCTTTGTTCGTCCCGCAATTGCAGGTGCCCCACGCCGGCGTGGTCATGGTGCTCTAGGCGCAGGCCCGGCCGGTAATCCCAGCTTTGCGCGCCGGATGGTTGCAGGCTGAGCAAGCGCTTATCGGTGGCCACCAGCACGCTGGGTACAAAGCGCATCTGGGCGTCCAGGTCAATCTCCAGCAGCGCACAAACGTTTTCATCATGAGCAAGTTGCGCCGCGAGCGCATCGTGCCAGGCCAGGGGAATATCCACTGCGCCCAAGGGGCCGGGCGCTTGCTTGTGATTCATGGAAATGCCAAATTGAAAAGTAAAACACGGCCGCTGGCGCGACCCCAAGGCGGGGCGCGCAGCGCGTCCAAACCCCCTACTATGCCTGAGCCTGGGCTAGCGTCCCATGGGAGCGCAACGCTTTCGGCGAGAATACACAACGCACGACGAACCAGCCCGGTGGACTTGAACTTACGCTCTCACGCATGACGCGCCAGAAAAAAATCGATATTTTGCGGGTGAACCACCTGCGCGGACCCAATATCTGGACCTACCGGGCAGTGATAGAGGCCTGGGTGGACATTGGGGCACTAGAAGATTTCCCGTCTAACACCCTACCCGGCTTTTACGAGCGCCTGACCGGCTACCTGCCCAGCTTGATAGAGCATGAATGCAGCCCCGGCGTGCGTGGCGGCTTTTTGCAACGTCTGCAAGAGGGCACCTGGGCGGCCCATATCATGGAGCATGTCTGCCTAGAGCTTCAAAACATGGCGGGCATGCGCACTGGCTTTGGTAAAGCGCGCCAAACCTCTCAAACCGGTGTGTACAAAGTGGCCTTTCGCACCCGCCAGGAAGATGTGGGGCGACGCGCTTTGCATCTGGGGCGCGATTTGGTCGAAGCGGCCATCCATGACACACCCTTTGACGTGGCCCAGGCAGTGCAAGAATTGCACGATATGGTGGACGCGCTCTGCTTGGGGCCGAGCACTGCGCACATTGTCGATGCCGCCACGGCGCGCGGCATCCCGCATACGCGCCTGACCGATGGCAATTTGGTGCAGCTGGGTTACGGCATAGCGCAACGACGTATCTGGACCGCCGAGACCGACCAGACCAGCGCAATTGCCGAAGAGATTGCCAGTGACAAAGATTTGACCAAGTCTCTGCTAAAGGCCTGCGGCGTTCCCGTGCCCGAGGGCGAACTGGTGCAAAGCGCCGATGCCGCATGGCAAGCGGCGCAAAGCGTAGGATTTCCGGTGGTGCTCAAGCCCTATGACGGCAACCATGGACGAGGCGTTTCCCTGGATCTATCCACCGAAGTAGAGGTCCGCGCTGCCTACCAATTGGCGCATCGCAAAGGCGGCGGCAGCGTGATCGTAGAAAAATTCATTGTGGGCGACGAACACCGCTTACTGGTCGTCGGTAAACGTGTAGTGGCTGCGGCGCGCGGGGACTTGCTGCATGTTCGAGGCGATGGCCTGTCCACCATTGACCAATTGGCTAACCAGCAAATTAATAATGATCCCCGGCGCGGGCGCGGCGAGGGATCTCCGCTGAACGTTGTGGTGCCCAGTGAAAATGCTGAAGTGATTTTGGAGCTTGAGCGCGTGGGCCTCAACCCCCAATCGATTCCCCCAGCGGATCAACGTATTCTGATCCAACGCAACGGCAATGTCGCACTGGACGTCACCGACCAGGTGCATCCCAGTGTGGCCGCCGCGGCTGCATTGGCGGCCAGGGTGGTGGGGTTGGATATCGCCGGCGTGGATATGGTCTTGCAAGACTGCAGCCAGCCCTTGCACTGCCAGCGCGGCGCGGTCATCGAGGTCAACGCCAGCCCTGGTCTGCTAGCCCATATCAAACCGGCCAATGGACCAGGTCAAGCGGTGGGCACGGCCATCATCAGCCACTTGTTTGACAACAAGCAAGACGGACGCATCCCGATTGTCGGCATCACCGGCACCCACAACACCGGCCGCATGGCACGCCTGGTGGCCTGGCTGGTGCACATCAGCGGCAAGCATGTGGGCCTGGCCTGTAGCGAAGGTTTGTACCTGGACAGCCGCAAGCTAGACGCCGCTGACAGCAGCACCTGGGACGCGGGCCAGCGCATTTTGATGAACCGTTCGGTACAGGCTGCGGTGTTTGAAAACCCTTGCACTACGATTCTGGGTCAAGGCCTGGCCTACGACAAATGCCAGGTGGGCGTGGTCACCGATGTCAGCTGGCACGAAGGCCTGAGCGATTTCGATATCCTGGACGCCGAGCAAACCTTCAAGGTCGCGCGCACCCAAGTGGACGTCGTCTTGCCCAGCGGCACGGCCGTCATCAACGCCAAGGACGCACAGGCGCTCGAGCTGGCCGAACTCTGCGACGGTCGCGTCATCTTCTACGCGCCCTCGCCCGAACACCCCACGCTGCTAGCACACCGCGCACAAGGCCATCAGGTGGTTTGCCTACGCGATGGCCATATCGTGCTCGCCCATGGCACGCAAGAACGGCCCTTGCTGCGACTCGATAGCTTGAAGCCCACCAAAGCCGCGCAGCCCGAAATGGTGATGGCCGCAGTGGCCGCCGCCTGGGCCCTGGACATCACACCGGAATTGATTGCTGCGGGATTGCGCACCTTCGAGTCCAATCCGCAAAAAACGCCTTACTAGCGCCCCCTTTACCCCTACGCTGAACTGCACCGCGAACTACGCCCATGGAAGTCACCCGCATTCGCGCCCTGCGCGGCCCCAACCTCTGGAGCCACCATACCGCCATCCAAGCCGTCGTCATCTGCACTCCTGCGCAATGGGATGTTGCGGACATGCAGGGCTTTGAAACCCGGCTGCGTGCGCGCTTTCCTGAAATCAGCCCCTTCCAGCCCATAGGCCACGCAGACACGGTGCCCCTGGCCCGCGTGCTGGAATTGGCTACTTTGGGCTTGCAAGCCCAGGCCGGTTGCCCTGTCACTTTCAGCTGCACCAAGCCTACCCTGGAGGCTGGGGTGTATCAGGTGGTGGTGGAGTACAGCGAAGAGGCCGTCGGGCGCTTAGCGCTGGAGTTGGCGCAAAACCTGTGCCATTCGGCCCTGGACGACACGCTTTTTGACCTGACCAGCGTGCTGCACCAATTGCGCGAACTCGACGAAGACGTACGCCTAGGGCCGAGCACCGGTTCGGTGGTGAACGCTGCGCTCGCGCGCAATATTCCCTACAGCCGCATGACCGATGGCAGCATGGTGCGCTTTGGTTGGGGCAGTAAACAAAGACGCATACAAGCGGCCGAAATCGACGCCACCAGCGCGATCGCCGAAGCCATCGCCCAGGACAAAGAACTCAGCAAGCGTTTGCTGCATGCCGCGGGCGTGCCGGTGCCGCGCGGCCGCGCGGTACGCGATGCGGACGACGCCTGGAAAGCCGCGCAAGACGTCGGCTTGCCCGTGGTCGTCAAGCCCCTGGACGGCAACCAGGGCAAGGGCGTGACGGTCAACATCCTGAACGAGGCGCACTTGCGCGCAGCCTATGCGGTAGCCACCGAGTTTCGCGACACCGTGCTGGTAGAGCGCTATTTGCCGGGCAACGACTTTCGCCTGCTGGTGGTGGGTGACAAATTGGTGGCCGCAGCACGGCGCGACCCCCCAAAAGTCGTCGGCGACGGCGTGCACACCGTGACGCAGTTGGTGGACATGGTCAATGCCGATCCGCGCCGGGGCGACGGGCATGCCACCTCGCTGACCAAAATCCGATTTGACGATATTGCCCGCAGCTGCTTGCGCAGCCAAGGCTTTGAGGCCGACGCAATCCCGCAAAAAGGCCAGCGCGTCAATTTGCGGAATAACGCAAATTTGTCCACCGGCGGCTCGGCCACCGATGTCACCGACGACGTGCACCCTGACGTGGCGGCCCGCGCAGTGACTGCAGCGCACATGGTGGGTTTGCATATTTGCGGCGTGGATTTGGTGTGCGACAGCATCTTGCGGCCGATCGAGGAACAAGGCGGCGGCGTAGTAGAAGTGAATGCCGCGCCGGGCTTGCGCATGCACCTGAGCCCGTCCTTTGGCAAAGGCCGGCCAGTGGGCGAGGCCATCATGTCCAGCCTGTTCAAAAACGGGCAGGATGGCCGCATACCCGTGGTGGCTGTCACCGGCACCAACGGCAAAACCACGACCGTGCGCCTGATTTCGCACTTGCTGGCCCAGCAAGGCTGGTGTGTCGGCATGACCAATACCGATGGCGTCTATGTGGACGGCCATTGCATTGATACCGGCGACTGCAGCGGCCCCAA
Organism: Rhodoferax sp.; assembly: GCA_016463455.1. Taxonomy (GTDB): domain Bacteria; phylum Pseudomonadota; class Gammaproteobacteria; order Burkholderiales; family Burkholderiaceae_C; genus Allorhodoferax. The sequence continues at coordinate 311 of JAEMRG010000154.1, read as the reverse complement.
GAGTGCAAAAAACGTCCTGCACCATCCCGATGTGGATGCGGCCGTACTGGAAACCGCCCGAGGCGGCATTTTGCGCGAGGGCCTGGCCTTTGACAAATGCGATGTGGCCGTGGTGACCAATGTGGGCAGCGGCGATCACCTTGGGCTGAACTACATCACCACCGTCGATGAACTTGCGGTACTCAAGCGGGTCATTGTGCAAAACGTGGCCGCCAAGGGTACAGCCGTACTTAACGCGACCGACCCAGTGGTGGCCGCCATGGCGGCCAAGTGCAAAGGCGCGGTCACCTTTTTTGCGCTGGACCAATACC
>JAEMRG010000008.1 GCA_016463455.1 Rhodoferax sp. | reverse complement strand
CGCAAGCCCACGTGCCATGTGTACGTGACGGTCGGTAACTGATAAAGGCCTGGAAGATATGGGACAAAAAATCCACCCCACTGGTTTTCGCCTGTCGGTGAGCCGTAACTGGTCCTCGCGCTGGTATGCCAGCGACCGTGACTTTGCTGGCATGTTGGCCGAAGACATCAAGGTACGTGAATACCTCAAGGTCAAGCTGAAAAATGCGTCGGTTTCGCGCGTCCTGATCGAGCGTCCTGCCAAGAACGCGCGCATCACGATTTTTTCTTCGCGCCCCGGAGTTGTCATCGGCAAAAAGGGCGAGGACATTGAAAACCTCAAGCGCGATCTGGGCAAGCAGCTCGGCGTGCCAGTGGCGGTCAACATCGAAGAAGTGCGCAAGCCCGAAATCGATGCCAAGTTGATTGCCGACAGCATCACGCAGCAGCTCGAAAAACGCATCATGTTCCGTCGCGCCATGAAACGCGCCATGCAAAACGCCATGCGTCTGGGTGCCCTGGGCATCAAGATCATGTCGGCGGGCCGTTTAAATGGCATCGAGATTGCGCGTACTGAGTGGTACCGTGAAGGCCGTGTGCCATTGCATACCCTGCGTGCAGACATCGACTATGGTGTGTCCGAAGCCAAGACCACGTACGGCATTATTGGCGTGAAGGTCTGGGTCTACAAAGGCGACACCCTGGGTCGTAATGATCTGCCAGCTGCCACTGAGCAGCGCACCGAAGAAGATCGCCGCCCGCGTCCGCCGCGCCGCGATGACCGTGGCGGCCCAGGCCGTCCCGGTGCTGACCGTCCCGCACCCCGTGGTGCCCGTCGTACTTTGGGCAGCAATGCCGCTCCGTCTGACGGCAGCGACAAACCTGCTGAAGCCGGTGGCCTAAAAGCCCCTAAACCCGCCGTTAAGCGCGTACGCACCGTCGCCGCGCCAGCTGCAGCAGCTGACGGCAAAGGAGAATAATCATGTTGCAACCCGCTCGTCGCAAATACCGCAAAGAGCAAAAAGGCCGTAACACCGGCATCGCTACCCGGGGCAGCTCGGTCGCATTCGGTGATTTTGGTCTGAAGTGCACCGACCGGGGCCGTTTGACGGCCCGCCAGATCGAGGCCGCTCGCCGTGCCATTTCGCGTCACGTTAAACGTGGCGGACGTATCTGGATCCGTGTCTTCCCGGACAAGCCGATTTCCCAAAAGCCCGCTGAGGTGCGTATGGGTAACGGCAAGGGCAACCCCGAGTACTACGTGGCTGAAATTCAGCCCGGCAAAATCGTGTTCGAGATCCTGGGCGTGTCCGAAACCCTGGCGCGCGAGGCCTTCCGCCTTGCCGGTGCCAAACTGCCTCTGCGCACGACTTTTGTCAGTCGCATGATTGGCCAGTAATCAGGAGCATGACTATGAAATCGACTGAACTGCGCAAAAAAGACATTGCTGGCCTAAAAACGGAGATCAAAGAGCTGCAACGTGCTCACTTTGGTCTGCGCATGCAAAAGGCAACGCAACAAATAACCAACACCGCAACGCTGCCCACAGCACGTCGCGCCATCGCCCGTGCTAAGACCATTCTGGTTGAAAAGCAGCGCGCTGAATCATCTGCCACCTAAGGAGCACACCATGACGGAAGCTAAACAATCCCTCAAACGCACCTTGATTGGCAAGGTCGTCAGCGACAAGCGGACCAAGACCGTGACCGTGCTGATCGAGCGCCGCGTTAAGCACGCGCTCTATGGCAAGATCGTCGGTAAATCCAGCAAGTACCACGCCCATGATGAAAAGGGCGAGTACAAAATGGGCGATATGATCGAGATCACCGAAAGCCGTCCGATTTCCAAGACCAAAAACTGGTTAGCGACCCGTTTGGTGGAAAAGGCCGCAGCGGTATAAGTTTTTGCAGCCTCGCGCTGCACGAAACCAACAAACGGCCCACAATATTTGGGCCGTTTTCATTTTTTGCAACTGATAGAAGGAGCACCCATGATTCAAGTTGGAGACACCCTGCCCGCCACCACCCTTATGGAGTACCACGAGGTCGAGGCGCAAGGATGCAGCATTGGCCCCAACGCCGTCGATGTGGCCAAAGCCAGCGCCGGTAAGACCATTGCCCTGTTTGCATTGCCCGGTGCATTCACGCCGACTTGCTCGGTTAAGCACGTGCCTGGTTTTGTGACACATTACGAAGACTTCAAAGCCGCTGGCGTCGATGAAATCTGGTGCCTGAGCGTGAATGACGCTTTTGTGATGGGCGCCTGGGCACGCGAGCAAAATACCGGCACCAAAGTGCGTATGTTGGGCGATGGCAGCGGCGACTTTGCCAAAGCCACCGGCTTGGTCTTGGACTTGACCACGCGCGGCATGGGGGTGCGCAGCAACCGCTATTCCATGTTGGTCAAAGACGGCAAGGTCGTCACACTCAACGTCGAAGGCCCCGGTAAATTCGAAGTCAGTGATGCAGCCACTTTGCTGGCACAGGCAAAGGCCTGATTAAGGGCCGGGCAGGCAACTCTAGGCGGCCGTGCTGACTAGAGTTGCACTTTCAGGTAGTGCGCCCCGGCGATAGGGTTGAAGTAGTAAGGTGGGACTTCTTGAAATCCCAGGTCCTCGTACAGCGCGCGCGCGGCCTCCATCTCGCTCAGCGTATCCAGCAGCATGCAGCTATAGCCTTGTATGCGCGCAAAATCCATTTGCGCTTCGGTGAGCCTTCTGCCCAGCCCTAAGCCCCGGTGCACAGGGCGCACGTACAGGCGCCGTATTTCGCAGGCATTGCTGTAGTCCACATTGTCCAAAGGTCGCAAAGCGCAGCAAGCCAGCACTTCATCCCCTGCCATTGCGAGCAGCAGTTGGCCTCTTGGCGCTGCATAGTCCCCGGGCAGTGCACTCAATTCCTGCTCAAAACTGGTGAGGCATTCTGGTACCGCCAAAGCGCCTGCATATTCCCGCAATATCAGGCGCGCCGCGACAAGCGAGCGGGCGCAATCTGGGACGCACAAGCGCACTGCCGGCCCCATGGTCGCTGGACTTGTGGCACTCATAGCGGGCCGCTTCGGACAATTAAGCCCACCGCCGTGGCGCAAAGCAACAAGAGCAGCCCAGCCAGCACGCGCGAGGCCTTGTTGTCCTTGCTGGCCTGCGCAGGGTTTGCCAGGATCTTGTCGCCAGTGAGCATGGGCCTTAACAAATCAATCCGGCGTACCCGCAGATACCAGTAAACGCTGCCAAGGTGCAACACCACCAAAGCTATCAGCGCCCATTTGCCCGGCCCGGTGTGCCATTGGGTAGCCAGTTCCACCCATGCATTGCTAACCCGAGCCACCAGTGGCCCACTAGTGGCAATTTGGTCGTCGCTAAACAGACCGGCTAGCGCTTGCAGCCCCAAAAAAGACAACATTGCCAGCACCGACCAAGCGCCCAAAGGGTTATGTCCCACAGCCGGCTGCATCTGCGCCAAAGGCTGGCGTGCGTAACGCCAGGCCTGCAAAGGTGTTGACACAAAACTGAAAAAGCGGGACCAATAGCCGCCCGCAAAGCCCCAGACGATGCGCCACATCACCAGGCTTAGCATGGCGTAGCCGCAGCGCATATGCCAAACCATGGCATCGCCTCCGATTTGCCCGCTAAGCACTAAGCCCATGAAAAGCAGGCCTATGGCCCCGTGGCACAGACGCGTCGGTAAATCCCAGACTCGAACCGCAAACAAATTATCTGCTCCCACGAAGTCGCCCAAGGCTTAAAGCCCAAGTCTAGCCACAAATAGAGGATTGGGCCCGCGACTCCCAGTCAATCGTAAAGCCCCAGGCCGTACTCAACTAAACGACAAAGGCAAAATAGCGATTTGGCCCTAGGAATGTGGCCAAGAAACATTTAAACCATTGGGAGTAATCATGAAGCACACACCATCCACGCCCGCACGCTATGTGGCCACCCTTCTGCTATGTATCGGCAGCCTTGCCATGCCCGCCCATGCGCAATTTGCCAAGGCGGAAGACGCGATTAAATACCGCAAAGCCGCATTGACGGTGATGGGAGCACATTTTGGCCGGGTAGCCGCTATGGCCGGCGGACGAGCCCCTTACGATGCCAAAGCTGCCGCCGAGAATGCCGCGCTCGCAGAAACCATGTCCAAATTGCCTTGGGCAGCTTTCCCCGAGGGCAGCGACAAAGGAGAAACCAAGGCTAAGCCGGAAATTTGGATGGACAAGGCCCGCTTTGCCGAAGCTGCAGACAAGATGCAGGCTGAGTTGACTAAGCTCAACGTGGCCGCCCGCGTGGGCACGCTCGATGCCCTCAAGCCTGCGGTGGCCAGCGTGGCGGGTGCTTGCAAAAATTGCCATGACAACTTTAGGCAGTAGAACAATACCGGACATCTTGTCAATACCAGGGCTGCAAACGCATAGGCGCGTACCACAGGCGTTTGCAGCGGATGCGATAGGGCGCACAAGCCGCTTGTTGGCGCTGTGCCTACTGCTGGGGGCCTGTAGCCCGGCGCTGAACTGGCGAAGCGTCAGCCTTGACGGCTTGCAGGCCACTTTGCCTTGCAAACCCGACCAGGCACAGCGCCCCGTCTCCTTGGCTGGCTTGGAACTGACCTTGGCTATGGTCGGTTGTGAAGCCGACGGGGGGCTGTATGCCATTAGCCACACCCGCCTTGGACAAGGCGTGCAGGCCCAGGCTGTCATCGATGCCTGGCGCATGCAGGCTTTGCAGGCCATGGGCAGCACCGCATTGCCTCTGACTACGCCGCTCCCCGCGCTGGGTGCCCGCCCCGCGCTAACGGTCTATCAAGCCAGCGGCAACAACCCGCGTGGACAGGCGGTGCAAGCACGTTGGATCTGGGTGCAGCGCGACCAGGACATTTACCATTGGGCCTTGTACGCCCCTGTGATTCGCGCTGAAATGGAGGAGCCATTTTTCGGTGCATTTCAATGGCCATAGCCACGGTAAAGGCGCTTGCAAGGGCTAGTGGTTTCATCTGGAGCACGCATAATAGACAGACACCTTCGACTACATTGCATGTCCATCGATATTTTGATCATTGCCCATGCGCCGCTGGCTAGCGCCTTACGTAGCTGTGTCTTGCATGTGTTCCCGGAAGTTGCCGCTAGTTTGCGTGCTATCGACGTAGCGCCTGACGAGGCGCCCGAAGCCACCCAGCAGCGTGTACAGGCCTGCCTGCAGGCCAGCGACACGAACTCGGTGTTGGTGCTGACGGATGTCCTTGGCGCAACGCCCTGCAATATCGCGCGGAAAATTGCCGATCATCAGCAATGCAAATTGGTCGCAGGCGTTAATTTGCCCATGCTGCTGCGCACCGTGAATTACCGCCACGAGTCTATGGATGCCTTGGTGGCGCGCGCGCTTGCCGGCGGCAAGCAATGTATCGTTGAAGTCGCCCCCGTCACACCGCTTATCCAACCGGCCTGAGCCCATGATTCAAGTCACTACCACCATAGTAAATAAACTGGGTTTGCATGCCCGCGCTTCGGCCAAGCTGACCAAGCTGGCCGGCAGCTTTCCCTGTGAAATCTGGATCAGCAAAGGCGAGCGCAGGGTCAACGCCAAAAGCATCATGGGCGTGATGATGCTCGCTGCCGGGCTGGGCTCGGAGCTCAGCATCGAGACCGAGGGTGAGCAGGCGCAAGAGGCCATAGACGCACTGCTGGCGCTGATGGCCGACCGTTTCGGCGAAGGCCAATAGGCAGCACGGTTTTGCGCACATGACTTTTTCTATCCACGGTCTGGCCATCTCACGCGGCGTGGCCATTGGCAGAGCAGTGCTGGTGGCTTCCAGCCGCATGGAAGTGGCGCATTACTTCATACGCCAAGCTGATGTGGGGGCGGAAATCGAGCGTGTGCGGGCGGCGCGCAACCAGGTGGTGGAGGAGTTGCAACGCCTGCATCTGAGTATTTCTCAGATGAGCCCGAAAGACGCGCCGCATGAGCTGGGCGCTTTGCTCGATGTGCATTTGATGCTCTTGCAAGATACCGAGTTGGAGGCGGGTGTCAAACGCTGGATTGTCGAGCGCCTGTACAACGCCGAATGGGCTTTGACCGCGCAACTGGATGTGCTTGTACGCAATTTTGACGAGATGGAAGACCCGTATTTGCGCGAGCGCAAGGGTGACCTTGAGCAGATTGCCGAGCGCATATTGCGTGCGATGCGGGGTGTGGCCAACCCGGCGGCAGTACCGCCGCGCAGCAGCCCGAAAAACGCGACACAAGACTTGATGCTTGGCGACACCGTGGATGTGCCGCTGGTCTTGGTGGCGCACGATTTGTCGCCGGCCGATATGCTGCAATTCAAGCAAAGCGTGTTCGCCGGTTTTATCACTGATGTTGGTGGCAAAACCTCGCACACCGCCATCGTCGCGCGCAGCATGGATATTCCTGCCGTAGTGGGTGCGCGCATCTGCAGTCAGTTGGTGCGTCAGGACGATTGGATCATTATTGACGGCGATGCCGGCGTGGTGATCGTCGATCCCTCGCCCATCATCCTGGCCGAATACAGCTTCAAAAAGCGCCAAGTCGAACTCGAGCGCGGCCGCCTCTCGCGCCTGCTCAATACCCCCGCAGTCACACTCGATGGTGAAAAAATCCAGTTGCTGGCCAATATCGAAATGCCCGAGGACGCGCAAGTGGCGCTCAAAGCCGGCGCGCTCGGTGTAGGCCTGTTTCGCAGCGAATTTTTATTCATGGGGCGTCACGGTCATCTGCCCGGCGAGGAAGAGCAATTTACCGCTTACCAGCGCGCAGTGCAGGACATGCACGGGCTGCCCGTCACCATTCGCACCGTCGATGTGGGCGCCGACAAACCGCTCGACGCTAGCACCCACGACGCGGCGCACCTCAACCCTGCGCTAGGTCTGCGCGCCATTCGCTGGAGCCTGGCCGACCCGGCGATGTTCCTGACCCAATTGCGCGCCATCTTGCGCGCCGCTGCGTTTGGCCAGGTGCATTTGCTGGTGCCTATGCTGGCGCATGCCTGGGAGATCAAGCAAACCTTTGCGCATATCGCGACCGCCCGCAGCCAGTTGGATAAGCGCGGTCTGGCCTACGGACCGGTCAAAGTAGGGGCCATGATTGAAATCCCTGCTGCTGCCTTGACCCTGCCACTGTTTTTGAAGTATTTTGACTTTTTGTCCATCGGCACGAATGACCTGATCCAGTACACCCTGGCGATCGATCGCGCGGACGAATCGGTGGCGCATTTGTATGACCCGCTGCATCCCGCGATCTTGCAATTGGTGGCTTCGACGATTGCCCAAGGCCACAAGCAAGGCAAAGAGGTGAGTGTCTGCGGCGAAATGGCCGGTGATATCAGCCTGACACGCCTGCTCCTGGGCATGGGCTTGCGCAGCTTTTCTATGCATCCGGCGCAGATACTGGCGGTCAAGCAGGAAGTATTACGCGCTGACGCCAAACGCCTTGCGCCCTGGGCACAGCGGGTCATAGCCTCGGACAACCCGGCCTTGCTCTTGTCAGGCGGCGCAATTTAGTCGTGCCCTGGGCGTGGTGAACCCAGCAGCGCTGCGCCCACAATCAGTGCCGCAGCCAGCACCATCGACAGGCTGGGCGCTTCGCCCCGCATCCAGAGCAAGCCCAACGTGGAAAGCAAAGGCGTGAGGAAAGACAAAAGGCCTATCTGGCGCGCATCGCCGCGCTTGAGGGCGGCGTCCCACAAATAAAAAGCACCGCCTAGTGGCCCCAGCCCCAGCCCGGCTATCAGCAGCATGGCATGCGCGTCCAAGACCATAGCGCTCTCTAACAAGCGGTGGCACAGCAGCGACAAGAGGCCCGAGAGCAAGCCGAAAACACCGATGGACGCGGTCGCAAACGGCGCTACTCTTTGCGTCAACAAAGAATAGCTGGCCCACACAAACGCCGAGGCCAGCGCCAGCAAATAGCCCCAGGCAAAGCCGCCTAAAGTGCCGTCCTGCTGCGCTGCCGGGCCGTCCAGGATAGCCAATGCCGCGCCGCCAAAGCCCATTAGCGCGGCCAGCACATGCACCGCGCGCAATCGCATGCCCGGCAAAAAAACCGGTGCCAGCAAGACCATGCCCAGAGGCCATAAATAGTTGACCAGATTGGCCTGCACCGGCGGTGCATAACGCAAAGCCAGGAACAGTAAAAAATGAAACCCGAACAAGCCGTACACGCCCAGCGCCAGCGTTGTCAGTGGCAAGCGCAAAGCGGCCAGGGCCTGCGCGCGCGCAGCGCCTCCCCGCAAGGCCTGCACCAAACACAGGCCTAAGCCCAGCGCACTGCCGGCCAGCAAGCCCAGGCCGGTGAGTAGAAACGGCGGCACGCTTTGCAAGGCCACACCCAGTGGCGCCAAACTAGCCCACAGCGCGATCGCGCCCAGGGCCAAGAGCGTGGCCTGGTGCCGGGATGGCACCGGCACGAGTGGTTCCCTCATGCTGTGGCCTTAGGTGGGGCGCTGGTCGGTGCTGGGACCTTGCCACAAATTGATGCCGCCTTCTATGGCATGGCGATCGATCGCGGCCAGCTCTTGCGGCGTGAAGTCCAGGTGCTTCACGGTTTCAACCAGTTCGATGATTTGCGCCGGTTTGCTCGCGCCAATCAAAGCCGAGGTGACCCGCTTATCGCGCAGCACCCAGGCCACCGCCATTTGCGCCAGGCTCTGGCCCCGGCCTTGGGCGATGCTGTTGAGCGCGCGCACATGGGCTAGGTTTTGCTCGCTGAGGTGCTCAGCGCTGAACGAGCCGCCGCCGGGCCGGTTAATACGCGCGTCCGCTGGTACGCCGCTAAGGTATTTGCTGGTGAGCAGGCCTTGGGCCAGAGGGCTGAAAGCGATGCAGCCCATAGCGCAATCTTCCAGGGTGTCAAGCAAGTCCTCTTCTACCCAGCGGTTGAGCAGGTTGTAGGCCGGTTGGTGAATCAATGCCTTCACGCCCATGGCGTTGAGGATCTTCGATGCTTCGCGGGTTTTGCGCGCCGAGTAGCTGCTCACACCGACATACAAGGCTTTGCCTTGTTGCACCGCAGTTGCCAGGGCACCGCAGGTTTCTTCCAGCGGCGTGTCCGGATCGAAGCGGTGGCTGTAAAAAATATCGACATAGTCCAGGCCCATGCGCTTGAGGCTTTGGTCTAGGCTGGCCAGCATGTATTTGCGCGAACCACCACCTTGGCCATAAGGGCCGGGCCACATGTCCCAGCCGGCCTTGCTCGAAATCAACAGCTCGTCGCGGTAGGGCTTGAAATCGCGCCGCATGTGTTCGCCAAAATTGGTTTCCGTGCTGCCGTAGGGTGGGCCGTAGTTGTTGGCCAGATCGAAATGCGTGATACCCAGGTCGAAGGCGGTGCGCAGCATGACGCGCTGGGTTTGGAACGGTGTGGTGTCGCCAAAGTTGTGCCACAAACCTAAAGAAATGGCCGGCAATTTCAAGCCGCTTTGGCCGCAAGTGCGGTAAGGCATGCGATCTTCATAGCGCTGCGGATCGGCTTGGTAAGTCATGGCGGTTTGGCTGACGAATTCAGTTGGAAAAGGCCGCAATCCCGGTCATGGCCCGGCCCAGGATCAGGGCGTGGATGTCGTGCGTGCCTTCGTAGGTATTGACTACTTCCAGGTTGACCAGATGGCGGGCCACACCGAATTCGTCGCTGATGCCGTTGCCACCCATCATATCGCGCGCCAGGCGGGCGATGTCCAGCGCCTTGCCGCAGGAGTTACGTTTCAGGATAGAGGTGACTTCCACGCTGGCCGTGCCCTCGTCCTTCATGCGGCCCAGGCGCAGACAGCCTTGCAGGCCCAGAGCGATTTCGGTTTGCATATCGGCCAGTTTTTTCTGGATTAACTGGTTGGCGGCCAGTGGGCGGCCAAACTGCTGGCGGTCCAAGGTGTATTGGCGCGCGCGGTGCCAGCAGTCTTCGGCAGCGCCCAAAGCACCCCAGGCGATGCCGTAGCGCGCGCTATTGAGGCAGGTAAACGGCCCTTTGAGGCCGCGCACTTCGGGGAAGGCGTTCTCTTCAGGGCAGAACACGCTGTCCATCACGATTTCGCCGGTAATGCTGGCACGCAAGCCCACTTTGCCGTGGATAGCCGGTGCACAGAGTCCGGCCATGCCTTTTTCCAGAATAAAGCCGCGAATCGGGCCCACAGCGCCGCTTTCGCTGACTTCTTTGGCCCAGACCACAAACACATCGGCAATCGGGCTGTTGCTGATCCACATTTTGGCGCCGCTGAGTTGGTAGCCGCCGGCCACTTTTTGCGCACGGGTCACCATGCTTTGCGGGTCCGAGCCATGGTTGGGCTCGGTCAGGCCAAAGCAGCCGATCAAAGCGCCTGTGGCTAGCTTGGGCAGGTACTTCTGGCGTTGCGCCTCGGTGCCGAATTCAAAAATCGGCAGCATCACCAGCGAGCTTTGCACGCTCATCATGGAGCGGTAGCCACTATCGACACGCTCCACTTCGCGGGCGATCAGGCCGTAGGCCACGTAATTGAGGGCCGGGCCGCCATAGGCTTCGGGAATCGTGGGCCCCAGCAGGCCTAGTTCGCCCATTTCACGGAATATCGCCGGGTCCGTGGTTTCATGGCGAAAGGCTTGCGTCACGCGGGTTTGCAACTTGTCCTGGCAATAGGCAGCGGCAGCATCGCGCACCATGCGCTCTTCGTCACTGAGCTGTGCATCCAGCAAAAACGGGTCGTTCCAAAGAAAAGTGGCATGTGCCATGGGGGCTCCAAAAGGGATAGGCCCGATGCTAACGGGCAGCTAGAGACGGGAATTATCCCTTGGCGACTTATTGCAGGCTGATCTTGCCGTACCAGGCCTGGGTCTGGCTATGGGTGTTGTCGCTGTCGGTCATGATGCCAATGCCCACGAGATTGCCTGGGGCTTCGCCAAAGGCGGCTTCGAAATCCGCGCGGATGTCGCGCTCGTAGTTGCGCCATTGGCGCAGGCCTTGGCCGCCCGATTCGATGACGATTTTGCGCATCCGGTCGGTGCGCGCGTTGATAATGATGCTGCCCACCGGGCGCCGGTTGCACCAGACATACATCAAAGTCGCATAAGGCATTTCTTTGCCGGTCACCAAACGCGTGAGTTCATTGAGTGCCGCGTCTTTGGCCGAGAAGTTGCCCCGGTCCCCTTCAAAGGCCAGCACCAGACGCACCGGCGAGTCATCGCCCTGGCGCGTCCCCAGGTCCGATCCTTCTATGAGAGCGGGTACCAGCCAGGAAAAATGCACTTGCCTCAGGGCTTCAGGGCTGATATTCAAAGTGGTACGCAACATGCTGGCTGACGCATTAGCCTGTGCCCGCAATGCCTTGCGCTGGCCTTGGGGATCGATCGGCGCTTGTGGGTCCAGGCTGTAGCGCGTGGGCTCTTTGGTGGGCAATAGCATGCCTTCCCACTGGCTTATTGCCGCGCTGTCCCAGCTATTGCGCCCTGGTGTGTTTATCTGTGGATCCGCCAGCTTTTGGGGTGTGGTACATCCGAGCAGCAGGCCCAGCATCACCGTGGCCGAGACGGCCCGCAATAAGCCTTGGGCAATGGATGGGCGGATGAACCGCAAAGACGCAAACCTTGCCATTTTTCAACGCCGGCATCACTTGGAGCCGCAAAGTTAAAGATGCAACATTGTGGCGCATCCCTGTGGCAGTGGCCAGTTCAGCGCAGTGGCATGCTCAGGCTTAGGCCCAGCATCCAGTTTTGGGGCATGGCGGGTTCATAGAACTGGCTGGCTGCTTGATTGACTATGACGGACCCGACATACCGGACATCGCTCACGTTGTTAATGCGTCCGTACGCGGTGACCAAGCCTTGATTCCAGGCCCAGCGTTGACTGAGCGACACGTTGAAAACGTTGCGCCCGTCGGCAGATTCCGTGTTCAGGTCGTTGGCAAATATGCGTCCTGCCTGTTGCCATTCCAACGCTACGCGTGAGCCCAAAGGCGCCTTGGTTTTTTTTGTGAATGCTTCGCTTGTCCATACAATTTCAGCGAAGGTAGAGCTATCCGGTATCCCTGGGATTTTGTTGCCAGAGGCAATGGTGGTGGTACTGGATTTAAAGGTTTGTGAGTACTTGGCATCGATGGATGAGGCGGACAATCTGGCGGATAGGTGTTCGCTCAGTTGCGATGCGGCCGCAAGCTCCCAGCCGGTGCGCGCAGTGCCGGGCGCATTCTTAAAAGAAGTTTGCCCGCTCGCGCTCGCCGCTGTGACGATTTCATCACTGGAATCGATCTGGTACACAGCCAAGTCCACGCGCGCGTCGCGCAGGGGAACCCACTTCGCGCCGATCTCATAGTGCTGGCTGCTCGATGCATTAAGCAGCGGGTTAAACAGGGCTACTGGCGCAGTTGTTCCTGAGTAAGCCATTTCCGCAAGGGTGGGGCTTTCAAAGCCTTTGCCATAGTTGATATAAAGGTTTAGATTGTTATTGGCGTGCCAGGTGATGCCCAGCACTGGGCTGGTAGCGCTAAAGCTGGCGGAGCCGGAACCGTCTTTGGTGTCTGACAAAAATTTGTCGCTGCTATTAAATGCAATATTGCTTCGACGTATACCGCCTACGATTGAAATTTGCTCAGAAACATGGGCTGTTGCCTGCACAAAAAAATCGTTGTTTTGCGCTTCATTGTCTTCGTCGCGCGTGAGCGGTGTAGGCGAACCAGACTTCTTTTCTCCCTGAACACTCTCCCCCCCTTGTCTGCGCTCAGAAGACTTGTCAAACTCATATCCCGCAGCCAATTCCAAAGGGATGCCCTGCCATTGAGTCCGTCCGTTGTACTGCAGGCCCGTGCCGTAATAGGTGCGGTTCAAACCAACCCAGGTGGTACTGGCCTGGTATTGCAAGTTTTCCCGTGTCCCGTAATAGGCGCGCGCTGTTAAAGCGTTATCCGCATCAATCGCAGTTTGAGCGGACGAACCCAGTTGGTTCTGCAACACGACTTTGCGCGTAAATTTTCCAATCGAATTATTCCCCGCTTGCGTTGGATCGCCCGTAAGTTGGGCGCGCGTCAAGCCCAGCGGATCTTGCGCCAGCGGCATGTCAAAGCGGTTGAACACTACATTGACTTTGGTTTGCGCATTGGGCGCAAAGCTGAGCTTGCCGTTGAACTGCTTGCGCTCAGCCGCGCTATTGGCGCGGTAACCGCTCGTAGAAAAAGTGCCGTAGTCAGCGACCAGGCCATAGCCGCCTACCGTATCGGAGAACTGGTAGTCGGCTCGGCGCATGCCATACGAGCCCAGGTAGTACTGGTATCCCACCGTCGGTTCTTTGGAAGCGTCCTTGGTGAAAGCCTGAATCACGCCGCCGGACGAATTTCCATACAGTTGTGCCAAGGGACCGCGTAGCACCTCCAAGCGGTCGGTGGATGTCAGGCTGACCGAGGAGGACTGGCCTTGGCCATCGGGTGTCGTGGCCGGTATGCCATCGATCAGCAATCGGATGCCGCGCACGCCAAAGGCCGACCGGGCGCCAAAGCCGCGAATGGAGATCTGCAAATCCTGGGCATAGTTTTGGCGATCCAGAATGGTCAGGCCCGGCGCGCGGACCAGCGACTCGGACAAATTGATCTGTGGGCCGCCGCCCTCGATGGCTTGGCGGTCGATGAGCTGTACCGCGGCAGGCGCATCAAAGCTGCGCATTTGCGCGCGTGATGCGCTGATAACCACTTCCTCCAATTGCTGCGCATAGGCAGGCGCTTGGCCAAGGGCGACTATGGCTGCCAGGCAACAGCCAGGACGTAAAAATGGGGGCATAAATCGCGTCTCCTTAGGGGGGGGCGGTGGAGGCCGTTAACCAGGCCTGCCTACCGTTGTAATCTTTGATTCATTCTAGGGTTGCAAGCCTGAAAGCCTGGCTGAATTTTTTTTCAACTACCCGCTGAATAAATAGATGCTCGAAGTAGTCAAAAACCGAGGGTTTTCACTATGGAACAAATTTCTCTAAAAAGTAAAGTGTCTCCAAGCGTTTCCTGTTTGAGTTTTTCATGCGGGGTTAGGCGCTGCCGGGACGGCTGTTTGTGATAGACCCGCCCGGATAATTTGACTAACGGAGACACTATGAATCACATCCTGCGCAAGCTAGCGCGTCGCACAGCAAGCTCTCTGGCAATTGGAATGGCCTTCACTGTGGCAGCGGGCGGTGCCTTTGCCCAGGTTGGCGCCGATGCGGCCAACCTGCAGAAACTGGGCTCCTTCAAACGTACCGACACGGCACCACCCAAGCGTATTGCGCAGGGCGGCGCTTATGCCGACAACCTGAAGAAGATGCTCACCAACGTCAAGTTGCCGGACGGTTTCAAGATTGAACTGTTTGCCATCGTGCCCGACGCTCGCTCTATTGCAGTCAGCCGTAATACGGCGGCTGTTTGGGTCAGCACCCGCAAGAACAATGTGTATTTCGCCAATGACCGCGATATGGACGGCGTGGCCGACACGGTGGAAGATTTCAGCCCCAGCGTGAAGTTTGATATTCCCCACGGCCTGTGCTACACCGACGACGGCTTCCTCTATGTGATCGAGCGTAACCGCGTCATGATGTTCCCAGCGGTGGAGTATTTCACCGAAGGCTCGGATACCGTGGCCTTTGCCGTGGTCAAGCAGGGCGACCTGATTCCTGCTGACGAAGAGTCTTACAACCACACCGCACGCTCATGCGCTATCGGGCCGGATAACCGGGTTTACATCACCCTGGGCCAGCCCTTTAACGTGTCCCCCCCCGAAAAGCAAGCCTTGTACAACAAGGTCGGTATCGGCGGTATCGTCAGCTTTAACCGCGATGGCGGAGACCGCAAAGTGGTGCTAACTGGTTTGCGTAACTCCTCTGGCCTTGCTTTCAACCCCAAGGACAAGTCGCTTTGGTGGACTGACAACCAAGTTGACGGAATGGGCGACGAGACCCCTCCCGGTGAGCTGAATAAAGTGCCGGTCGGCGCCGATGGCAAACTGACCCACGGCCTGTGGTACGGACACCCCTACTATGGCGGTGGCGATGTGCGCACCGACGACTACAAAGCCCAGCAAATCCCCAAAGAGTTGGCTGACAAATACGTCAGACCCCAAGTAGATACGATTGCCCACGCTGCTGACCTGGGCATGATGTTCTACACCGGTAGCATGTTCCCGGCCAAGTACAAGAACGCCATCTTCAGCGCCCAGCACGGCAGTTGGAACGCGGTCAAACCACGTGGCGCGCGCGTGATGGTCACTTACCTGGACGACAAGGGCAACGCTACCAAGCACGAGCCTTTTGCAGAAGGCTGGATGACCTCGGCAGGCTTCTATTTGGGGCGGCCCATGGATGTACAGCAATACGTGGATGGATCTATCTTGGTGTCTGACGACAAGGCTGGTGCGGTTTATCGCATTACTTACCAGAAGTAATATTCGATGATCCGGGCGGGCTGGGCATTGTGTCCGGCCCGCTTTTTTATGCTAACGCAGCGAGCAACTAAAACTATGCAAATTTTGATTCCCCTGGCGCTTGTGGCTGCAACACTGGGCCAAACCGTTTGGGCGGGAAATGCCGATGCAGGCAAGGCCAAATCCATGCCTTGCGCTACTTGCCACGGCCTCAATGGGATGTCCACCTTGAATGAAGCGCCTAATTTGGCAGGTCAGCCCTTGATTTACCTGATTGAGCAGTTGCGCGCCTACCGCAGCGGTAAGCGCCAAAACGAAATCATGGCCATCATTGCTAAACCTTTGACTAATGGGGACATCGAGGACTTGGCGGCTTGGTACAACTCCATCAAAGTGGAAGTGAAGTAGTCCAAACCCCCGCCGGGTTGTCGGATGAAAAAGCCGGCGAGAAGTACCGCATCGCTTACCAGAGCTACGTGCTTGCCCGAGAGATAAACGGGCCGACCGGCAAGAGTCCAGCCCTTCTTTCATGCTGATTGCGCCATGAGCCGGGGCGCACGGGGAGGCTCAGACCCGTGTCGGCAACCAGTTGCCCAAGGCAAACACCGAGTTAGGTGCATTCGGTTTGGACAAAGTTGGCGCCGGTTGCTTCAGGAGGCTTTTTTTGCCTGGCTTGCGCACTTGCACTTTGAAGCCTTTGGATTTCTGCTCCAAGGCCAGTCCGCGCAGGCTGATAGTTTTCATGTGCTCCAACATGGCGCTGTGCAATTGCTCGCACAGGGCGTGGGTCATGTCGCCTTGGGCGCTTTCAGCGGGTGCTGCTGATTCTTCAATCGCGGTCACGATGTCAGCCACCGAGATGGCGTCGCCACGAAAACCCAGGGTATAGCCGCCGCCGGGTCCACGGGTGCTCTCTACCAGGCCATGTTGGCGTAGCTTGGCAAAGACTTGCTCTAGGTAAGAAAGCGAGATGCCGTGGCGCGCAGCCAGCTCACTGAGCGCCACCGGGCAATCGGGCTGGCGCAGGGCCAGGTCAATCATGGCGTTGATCGCAAAACGGCCACGGGTACTTAATCGCATACACAGTCCTTTCGTCTAGCGCACGGGTCGTGCAAATCCGGCGCGCGCGCACGCCGGGGAAATGTCGACTATAAAAACCCTTATGCTTCGTGTAAATTCGTATTTTTAAGTAATTAACTTCGATAATTACGAAGTGATTGGATGATCTGCCCCCTTACGGGCCGTGCTTGTTAAGGCTAGAAATGAACTTTAAACACCTCTATTACTTCTGGGTTACCGCCAAATCTGGCGGCGTAATGCGGGCCGGCGAGCAACTGCACACCACCCCGCAAACCCTTTCCGGCCAGATCCACTTGCTGGAAGACTGGCTCGGGCGCAAACTCTTTAAAAAGAGCGGCCGCAATCTGGAGCTTACCGAACATGGCCGCTTGGCGCTGGGCTATGCCGACCAGATATTCACCCTGGGCAATGAGCTGGAGTCGGCGGTACGCCAGGCCCATGGCGGCGCGCGGGTGCTGGAATTTCGGGTCGGTGTGGCCGATTCGGTGAACAAATCCGTCGCCTACCGGCTGCTAGAGCCGGCGCTGGCGGTACCCGCGCCGGTGCGCATGGCTTGCAGCGAAGGCAAGTTTCCCGACCTTTTGTCGCAGCTAGCGCTCAACCGCCTGGATTTGGTGATTGCCGACGAACCGATGTCACGGCGCATCAACGTGCGCGCCTTCAACCACCCCCTGGGGCGCAGCAGCATGTCCTTTATGTGTACTGCGGCAGTAGCGGCGAGTTTACATGGCTCTTTTCCACAATGCCTGAATGCGGCCCCGCTGCTGATCCAGGGCGCGCAGGCCTCGGTGCGCCAGCAACTCGAAGCCTGGTTCACCCGCCACAACATCGCCCCCCGCGTGATCGGCGAGTTTGATGATGGCGCTTTGATGACCGCTTTCGGGCGTGAAGGCCGTGGCGTGTTCATGGTGCCCAGTGTGATGGAGAAGGAAACGGCTTCCCAATTTGAGGTGCAGTGTGTTGGACGCAGCGACGAGCTGATCGAAGAATTCTTTGCCGTATCGGTAGAGCGGCGCATCACACACCCTTGTGTGCTGGCGATTACCGATGCCGCGCGCGGGCAGCTTTTCGGCTAGCAGCCAGTCGCCCAGACTGGTTTGCCAGGCCTATACTGGAACGCTCCATGCCCCAATTTTCCAGTCCGTGCGCGTAGGCACTGCCCCCTCTTTGACGCGCCGGGCGATGGCCCGTATGGCCCTAGCGCGCCGGCATGCGCGTATGCGCATGTTCTTGCTGCCCCCGGTGTGGCGCGGCATGCTCTGGGTGGCCGCCAGCGGCCTCGTGTTCACCTTGCTCAACACCATTGTGCGCGACATCACGCTGTCGCTTGACCCCTTTCAAGCGCAGTTTTTGCGTTACCTTGCCGGTACCCTGGTGATTCTTCCCCTTGTGCTGCGCCAGGGCTATGCGGCTTACCGGCCTGTAAATATGGCGGGCCAATGGTGGCGCGGGGCCGTGCACACCCTGGGCCTCGTGTTCTGGTTTGCCGCGCTGCCACGCATCGGTTTGGCCGATATGACGGCGATCGGCTTTACCGGCCCCATCTTCATCATGATCGGTGCGGCCTGGTTTTTGGGCGAAAAAATGTATGCCGACCGCTGGATCGCCGCAATGTTCGGTTTTGCCGGTGTGCTGGTGGTGGTCGGCCCGCATTTATCCGCTTCGGGCGGCATTTATTTTCTGGTTATGCTGGCTTCTTCACCTTTGTTCGCAGCCTCATTTTTATTGACCAAATCACTCACACGCACCGAAAGCGCAGGGGCGATTGTGCTGTGGCAGGCTATCTCGGTGACGCTGCTCAGCCTTCCATTAGGTCTCTTACATTGGACGGACCCGACACCGATGCAATGGCTGGGCTTTTTAGCCGCAGGTTTTTTGGGATCGGCCGCCCATTATTTGCTGACGCGCGGTTTCCGCGTGGCCGATATTTCGGCCACCCAGTCTTTGCGTTTTCTAGACTTAATTTGGGCCTCGCTTATGGGGTGGCTGGTCTTTAGCGACGTGCCCAGTCATTCGACGATTTTGGGCGCGATGGTGATTCTGGCCTCTACCGTGTGGATAGCGCAGCGCGAACGCGGGCGCTAAAGCCTTACGCGAAAACTAGCTGAGCCCTAGCGCATACAGTGGGGCTATTGCAAAAACCTGAGCGACCCACCATGCCAGCCCCACATCCAGACGCTGCTGCGCACGCAGTTGCTACGCCAAAAGCGATCCGCCCTATCGCTGATTTGCCGGGCCCTCCAGGCCTGCCGTTTCTCGGCAATGCCTTGCAGTTTCGCTCGCCGAGTTTGCACTTGGAATTGGAAGCCTGGGCCGCGCAATACGGGCCCTATTACCAGCTGCGCGCCGCAGGTCGGCGTATTTTGGTGCTCAGTGACCACCAAGTGGTGGCCTCGGTGTTACGCGATCGACCCGCTGCGTTCAGCCGCACCGCCCGCCTGCGCGAAATCGGGCAGGAGATGGGCTTGCAGCCCGGCGTATTCAGTGCCGAGGGCGAGGACTGGATGCGCCAGCGGCGCATGGTCATGGCGGGTTTTGATCCGGGCCATGTGCGGGCTTATTACCCTGCCTTGGTCAAGGTCGCGCAGCGCTTGGTAAAGCGTTGGACGCATGCCGCCCGCCGCCAAGAAACCATTGTCTTGCAAAGTGATTTGATGCGTTACACGGTGGACACCATCGCGGGCCTGGCCTTTGGCGCAGAAGTCGATACGCTGGGTTCGGATGGCGACGTCATACAGCAGCACCTTGACAAAGTCTTCCCGGCTTTATTCAGGCGCATTACCGCGCCGATTCCGCTGTGGCGCATATTTCCATCGCGGGCAGATCGGGCGCTAGCGCGCAGCATGGTTGAAGTCAATAAAGCCGTTGACAGCTTTATCGCGCAAGCGCGCTTGCGTATGCAGGCCGAGCCGCAACGGCACGCGCATCCACACAATTTGCTAGAAGCCATGTTGGCCGCCGCCGACCGGCCGGACAGCGGCCTGACCGATGCCCAGGTCGCCGGCAATGTAATGACCATGTTGCTAGCCGGCGAGGACACCACGGCCAACACAATTGCCTGGATGATTTACTTGCTCTGGACGCACCCGCAGGCACTGGACAGAGCGTGCGCTGAAGTGCGCACCAAGGTGCAGGATTGTCAGCGGCCCACGATGGAGGAAGTAGCCGAATTGGAATTTATTGAGGCGTGCATCCACGAGACCATGCGCCTCAAGCCGGTGGGTCCTCAACTGCCCTTGCAGGCCAATGCCGACGTGTTGGTGGGTGATGTACAGGTGCCCAAAGGCACGATTGTGATCAACCTGCTGCGGGTTGATAGCGTGCGCGAAGACTTGGTGCCCCAAGCGGCCCAGTTTGCGCCTGAGCGCTGGCTGGAGGCGAACAACCCCGCTAAGCGCTTGTCTACCCCATTTGGTGCCGGGCCGCGCATTTGCCCGGGGCGCTACCTGGCGATGTTGGAGATGAAAATTGCAATGACGGTGTTGCTGGGCCAATTTGACATCGAATTCGTAGGCACTGCCGACGGACAGGCCCCCCAGGAGCGGCTATCGTTTGCGATGATGCCCGTGGGTTTGCAAATGCGTTTGCGCACCAGAGTGCAGATGGCTTCCAGCAATCTATGAGTTCTGGCTGCTCCTTTGCAGACATGTCTTGGCTACTGCCAAGTCAATGCCGCTGATAACTCAGCATGCGGCCTTTGTAAGCCGCTAAGCCAGACGTAGCGGCCAAGGCTAAGGCATATTCTTTGAGGACAAAACCCAAGGCGCCCATGTGCCGGTGAAAGTGGGCCCGGTTGCCCCGGTTCGGGTCTACCACCCAGACTTCACAAGTGTGGGCTGCATGTTCTTCGATGAAGGCCGGAAGCGTTCCGGCCTCGTCGCGTTCGTACAAGATGTCGCTGCCCATGATGAGATCAAAACGCCCTTGCACCGGTGCTGCGATATGTATCCGGGGATAAGCAATTACCCTGGCTGGCGGGGGAGCCATGGGCGCTGCGGGCCCATCCCCCGCAGGTAGTAGGCCCCAGCGGCCATGGCGGTATTCCAATGGAAGCAGCCCATTAATCCGCAGGTTT